>JBARBE010000230.1:0-8561 GCA_049792735.1 Candidatus Acidiferrum sp. | reverse complement strand
TTCATCTCCGCTGCCGCGCTCATGGTTTCTCCCCGTACAATCTTGCCGCGTTGTCGTGTAAATACATCCGCGCCAATTCCAGCGCCCTCTGTTCGTTGAACGCGCCTTCCGAGACAAGTTCCGCCAGCGCCGCGGCCACGGCCGTCCGCGCCGAGCGCGACGCCAGCCACATGGTCTCCTCGGCACCCACCGCTTCGTTGAAAGGAAACGCGTCGGAACCGTACATAATCCGCTCTGGATAGAGCGAAATCCACTGTTTCAGGATGCGCTTCAGTTCCGAGGGATAAACGTAGTATCCCATCAGCGACGAATCCGTCCATACGTTCTTGGCCGCGGTCATCCAAATCATATCCAACGTATACGGATATCCTCCATGGATCAGCACGAAGTTTACTTTGCTGTACCGCGGATCGCGCACCACGTTTTCAAGGTTCAGCGGATTCCCGTTGCGCATGCTGAAATAATCGCCGATGCCCACGGCGCTGTGAAAATGCACGGAAAGATTCAATTTTCCGGCTTCATCGATCAAAACTCGAAAGATGTAATCCTGAAACGTCCGATACTCATCGTCCGATGGAACACCGCCAGCGTGAAATCGCGAATAAATCGCCGCTACCTTTTCCCGCGGCGGATCGCTGAAATAGAGGGAACGAAAATACGCGGCCTCGAACTTCATGGCCACTCCACCCTTTTTCTTGTTGTCCTCCACCGTTTTTCGAACGAAGGCCTCGTAGCCCGCGAGGTCAGGAGGCAAAGCGTCCAGATTTTCCTGCTTCATGTAGCGATGCAGGACCTTCTCCTGCAACGGAATGTACACGCCCATGTCCGGGTTCTTCCCCGTCTCGTCGCGGTTGTCCAGCGGAAATAAGAACGAATCGACGAAGAAAACCCAGTGAAATCGGTTGGGATCGAGATAAGGCGCAAACGCAACCCGGTTCGCGAGGCACGTTTCGACATTCAGTTTGTCGAGAATGTTGTCCCAATACGCCGTGCCGCCCCCGGCTTCCGCCGCCTTTTTCTTGTCAATAAGCCATTTCGCGTGTTCGGGTTTGAAATCATCGAACGGATACCCGAACAATGATCTAGCAGCGGCCACAAACTCCGGATTGTCTTCACGCAACCGCAGCACGGTGCTCTCATCCGGCGGCGCCGCCTGTGCGTCCATGTCGGAATCATCGGGAAAGGTCGCGTGGGAGTGATTGTCATAAAGGGGAATCTTGTCGATCTGTTTCAGAAGCCTCTCGTAGATCTGCGGCACGTCCGGCCCATCGAGCGGCCTTGCCTGCCCCGCCGCACTTGCCGCGCAAACAAGCGCCGCCATTCCTCCAAGAGCCGCGACCTTGCCTAGCCGATTCAACCTTCTCATCGTGCACTCCTGTAAACACGCCACCTGAGAGAAGGTGGGACAGACCTTCCTGCCAGCCTCCCCTCCTTTTTCGTTCGACTCCTGCAAGAGTTGCCCGCTTACCGCGTCACCGCCACTCTCCACCGCGAAGACACTCGCTGCATGCGTTCCAGCGCCTCTTCCAGCAAGTTGCGCGCGCTCACCAGCGAGAATCGCAAGTAATTCTTCCCGCCAGACCCGAACGCTGCTCCTGCAATCCCCGCGACGCCCGCTTCCTCCAATAGAATCTTCGCGACTTCTTCCGCAGCCAAGCCCGTCTCCTCGATATTCACCCATGCGTAGAAGGCCCCGTCTGGTGCGTGGCACCGAAATCCCGGAATGCGATTTAATCGAGCCACAAACAAATCCCGCCGCTTGCGGTATTCCTCGACCATCGCATCCACAGCCTGTGTAGAATCCCGCAGCGCCTCGATCGCCGCCACTTGCGTGAATTCCGCCGCGCACGTAAACGTATTCAGCACCAGCAAATCCATCGCATCCACGACGTTCTTCGGCGCCACCGCGTAGCCCAGCCGCCACCCCGTCATCGCAAAGCTTTTCGAAAATCCGTCGATGATCACCGTCCGCTCAGCCATGCCTGGTAACGACCAGATCGATTCGTATTCCCCTCCGAACAAAATCCGCGCATAAATTTCATCTGAGACAATCCAAAGATCGTGCTTCTCCGCCAGCTCTGCAATTCTCCGCAGAGCTTTCGCGCTAAAAACGGTCCCTGTTGGATTGTTCGGTGAATTGAAAATCAGCGCTGTCGTTCGCGGCGTAATCTTCGCGGCAATCTCGTCCAGGTCGGGCTGAAATTTGTTTTTTTCTTCCAGCCCGAACCCCACCGCCTTCGCGCCCAACCCACGCGTGAACGACGGATAAATGGGGAATCCGGGGTCAGGGTAGAGCACCTCATCCCCCGGCTCGATCAGCGCCATCATCGCCAGCGAGAGCGCCATTTT
The DNA here is from genome assembly GCA_049792735.1 of Candidatus Acidiferrum sp. GTDB lineage: Bacteria > Acidobacteriota > Terriglobia > Acidiferrales > UBA7541 > Acidiferrum. The sequence goes on along the minus strand of JBARBE010000230.1, from coordinate 6,212 downwards.
GCACCCCGGCGCGATCAGCACTTCCTCCGCCGAGACCGAAAGCCGCCGCGTCCGTTTCAGGTATTCCGCAATCGCCTCGCGCAACGCGGGAATCCCCCGCGTAGACACGTAGCGGTCCCGGCCTGCCGCAACGGCATCGCGTACCGCATCCACCACCGGCGCCGCTGGATGAAAATCCGGCTCGCCCAGCTCTAAATGAATAATGGACCGCCCCTCGCGCTCGAGTTCCTTTGCGCGAGAATAAACGGCCAGCGCCCCTTCGCCGGTCAGCTGTGAAACGCGTGTTGCAATTCGTCGCATAGTGTCCCGCAGAATCCTACCATTTTGATGCCAGGAGTGCGTCCCGAGGCTTCGCACGCCGCTTCTTTGGCAAAGCATCTGCCAAAAAACGGGGGCACGAGAATCCGTGCCCCCGGGATGATTCGTTTGCGAACGATGATCTAGAACGCGTACCGCAGCGAGAACTGGATCAGTCGCGGCGTGCCCACCAAGCTTGCGATTTTGCCGAATGGGCTGCCCGATGGCCCGATGGATTCGACGTCTGTCACCGTGGGGTTCGCGAAATTAGCGTGGTTCCACAGGTTGAAGAAGTCCGTCGTAAACCGCAGGCTCTGCCTTTCCGTCAGCTTGATGTTCTTGATCAACGAGAAGTCCCAGTTTTGCTGACCGGGTCCTCGGAACGTGTTTCGTCCCAGATTCCCGAAGCCTGTCGTGCAGAAATTGCTGTCCGTTAGGCATTGTGTGGGATAAAGCTCCGCCGCGGGCGTAAATGCGCTCGGATTTAGGTAGCCATTGGCGACACGTTCTCCAATGCTCCCCGTCGACAGTGCGCTCGACAAACTAGCGCCGCTCGCGAGGCTTCCCGTTAGCGTGGATGGCGTAAACCCAGCTCCCAGGTATGCCGTCCCCGCGCCGGAATCAGTCACCGAGAATGGAAGTCCGGACTGTACGATGGTGATTCCGCTCACGGCCCAGCCAGCGAGCAACCGCCCCTTCGCTCCCGTATCGCCCTTGAAGAACGGCAACTCGTAGCGGTAACTCACCACCAGACGATGCGTCCTGTCGAAATCCGACAGCCCGTACGAGTCGGCGAGAGTGGTTTCATTGTTGAACGCGGTATTGAATGCCGTATTGCCCGTCGAAGTCGCATCCAGCGAGCGCGAGAAAGTGTAAGCCGCCTGGAAATAGCCCGCTCCCCAGCGGCGAGACACCGTAGTTTGCAGCGAGTTGTAGTGCGAATACGCGTCATCCGCAAACAATTGGAATCCGGAATAGCCGTTGATTCCTTGCGCTCTCGAACGCGCCACGGCGTCGTCAAACGTATTCGTCGTGATGACGCAGGGGTTGGGATTGCAGAACGGGCTATTGATGTCGATTGGATTCGTTGGGCTTGCGTCCTGCGCCTCCAAGTTGTCCCGCGTCTCGCGCAAGTGAATAGAGTGCGTGCCCACGTAGCCCACCTCGAGCACCCACTGCTTTCCGAGGGCATGTTGGACGGTCAGGTTCCACTGCTGCGTGCTCGGCACCACAAAGTGACGCGGAACCTGCAATCCGAAAATGTTGGTCGAAAGCAACGGCCCGGGGCACGCGTTGCCCGTGGCCGGCCCATAATTAGCGGCTTGCGTCGTGTCGTTACCCGGAAAGCCCTGGAACACGGCCAGGCAAGGAATAAATGTCGGGTCCAGCGTGCCGGCTTGCGGCAAGGCATTGATGTTCGGTGCGCACGGTCCCGTTGCGTCTGCCGAGAAAAACGTACCCAAGCATCCTGGAGGCCCGCCGCCGAACGCGACCGGCAAGAACGGCGCCTGGAACGAGAGCTGGTCCACGTCTCCGACGTCCTCGCGCACGTAGTAAATTCCAAATCCCGCGCGAACGGTGGTCGTATGGTGGCCGAGCACATCGTACGCCAGCCCGATGCGCGGCCCGAGTCCCGTCGAGTAATTATTGTTCAGCGTCGTGCTGTTGGCATTTCCCGTCAGACCCGTCAGGCCGAGGCTATTCACGCAGGAAGGATAAACAAACGGAAACGCGCCGGCGTTCGCAAGGTTCGGGTCGAGGTTCCCGATGTGGCAAAGGTCATCATGAAATGCGCCGAAGATCTCCGTGCGCAGCCCCAAGTTGAGCGTTAAATCGTTCCGCACTTTCCAGTCGTCCTGCGCAAAAACGGCGTAATTGTTGCTCCGGTATTGGTGGTTGTAAACGCCGCCTCCGCCGAAGCTGAACTGCGGCGCACCGACAAGAAAATTCTGGAAATCGGTTGTCGCGAGGCCCGGGACCGGTCCATTCGTCGACGTGTTCGTAAAGAACAGCTCTCCGTTAAAAACTTGCGGAAAAAGTTTGTCCAGGTTCACTCGCGTGTATTCGCCCCCAAACCGGAATACGTGCCGTCCCTTGACCCAGCTCACGGTGTCCGTCAGGTCGTAATTGTTTTGAGCCTGGTGCTGGTTGGCGAAAGGTGCTGGGCCGAACTCAAATCCGGAACTGGCCAGCACGAATTTGTAGATCGAGTCCGTAACGTTGTTCGTCGGTCTGTCGATGCCGACGTCGGTCGCCGTCACCGGTGGCACGTTATTCAGTTGATCGTTGATATGCACGAAGCCAAACCGGAATTCATTCACCAGCGTCGGAGAAAATAAGTGCGTCTCCGTCACATTCAGAAACCGCGCACCCACCGGCGTGTCGAACGGGAAGTTTAAGGAAGCAGAACTGATGCTGCTCGAAAGCGTGCTGCCGAGGGATTCCTGTAAGTCGCCTCCCCCGAAAGGAAGCAGGCTTTCCGAATCCGAGAAAAAGAAGCGCGCCGAGATTTTGTCCTGGCCGCTGCGAAACTCGCGGTCCCAATTCGACGTGAACTGATCGTCGTTGTACTTGCCAGGTTTGCTGACAACAAACGGCACCGTCGAGCATGGCGTCGTCCCGGCGGGCACATTCGTCGGCGCGGGGTAAAGATAGCCGCCGGCGTTGCCTCCAAACTGGTTGCTCTTTGCGTTTAAAAGGGCGAACGCCACCGGATCGATGCTCGGGATGCCGCAGTCCGCTTCCAGCGCCGCCATCGAGGACCGGTCGGCCGCGGGAATGTACGGAATGCTTGTGCTGATGATCGTGCCCGGCGAATCGCCGCTGCGCTGTCGTGTTCCCTGGTAATTAACGAAAAAATAGCCAAGACTCTCCTTCACCACCGGCCCGCCCACGCTGGCCCCGAAGATGTTCTGATTGATCTCCGGACGCGCCAGGCCTTCTCCGTTCAAAAAGAAATCGTTCGCGTTCAAAACTGTATTGCGGAAGAATTCATACGCATCCCCATGGAACTCTCTAGTTCCCGACTTGAGGATCGCGTTGACATTTCCTCCCCCATTCCGGCCCTGACTCGCGTCATAGAGCGACGTCTGCACTTTGAATTCCTGGATCACGTCCGGGTTGGGCAGCGGCACATACGTCGCCTGCGCCACGTTGTAGTCCGTCGCGCTGATTCCTTCGATTAAATAGTTGTTGTTATCCTCGCGCTGGCCGTTCACGAAAAGTTTCACGCTGCCGCGTCCAAGCTGCGAAGCGTCGTTCAAATCGCTCTGCGCGCCCGTGGAAAGCGTAAGCAGTTGCTGATAGTTTTGCGTAGCCAACGGGAGCTCGCGCACTGTGGCCGTCCCCAGTGACTGTCCCGTCGTGGCGTTGCTCGTCTCGACCGTCGTCACCTGCGCCGAAATCTCCACTTTTTCCGAAACCGTCCCCGGCTTTAAGGCAATCGTCACCCGCGTCGTTTCCGTCACGCGCACTTCGATGTCCTCGGCCTTCGCCTCCGCAAACCCGGCTTTGTTCACCACTACGCTGTAATTGCCCGGTGGCAATAACGTCGCGACGAATATTCCATCCGTGTTGGTGGGCAGCTTGCGCGCAATCGATTCCGTGCGCGTATCGATGATTTGCACCTCCGCGTCGGCAATCGTCCCGCCGCTCGTATCCACGACCACGCCGCTGATGGCCCCGGTCGCGCCCCCTTGTCCGTAAGCTCTTCCTCCGCCCAACATGCCCGCGAACAACAACACCCCCGCAACTGTTCTCAACATACTGCGCATCATTACACCCCCAGGTGTTCAGACTCCAGGACTCCGACGTTTGTAAGCAGCTTGTTGTCAGTACTGATTCTCTTAATCGCACCTTTATCCCCCCGGGACGCGGCGCGAAAACTAACGGATGTCACCCCGTTTTCAAACTAGCGATTCACCTTCTTTGTGTCAACCAGCGAGTGCATAAATGTTTTGGATGAATCAAATCACGCTGCGTTACGTCGCTCCCCCACATTTTCTCCGCTTTCGCGCCATCTTCAATCAGCGCTTGACGCCATCTCCTCCCGGCGAGAACATTGCCCCAGGGTCACTCGGGCGCAACCTGTCCTCCCTGCCTTCCGTCTTATAGGTAGCAGTTCGGCCAGCGTCCCCGATGGGGGTGACACATGACGTACCGCACCGCGTTTCGGTTCTGCGTTTCTTGCGCTTTTCTCGTCGCTCTTTCGCTCGGCGCCCGCTCAGCGTCCGCCGATTCCAGCCACGCCCGCATCATCCGCCTCAGCCTCGTTCAGGGCGATGTGCGTTTTACGCGCGAAGCTAAAGGCGACCCGCTCGCCGATCAAAAAGCCGTTTGGGAAAAAGCGGAGGCTAATCTGCCCGTGCGTCAGGGCTACGTTCTGGCCACCGACAACGGTCGCGCCGAAGTCGAATTCGAAAATGGCGCCATGGCCTTTCTCAACGCCAACACCGTTCTCGAATTTTACGACCTTTCTCTAGATGACGGCGCCCGCACCACCCGCCTGGTTCTCCGCCAAGGCTCCGCATCCTTCTACGTCAATCCTGCGGGCGAGGACTATTTTAGCGTTACCGGCGGCGATTTTACGGTCGTCGCTAACGGCAAAGGTTCCTTCCGCCTCAACAATTTTGATGATGGCAGCAACGTCGCCGTCCTGACCGGCCACGCTTCCGTCCTCCACAAAAAAGAAACAACCCAGCTCACCAAGGGCCACTCGCTATCCATGAAAGCGGGCAACGAGTCCCCAAACATCGGTACAATTCCTTCCGGCGATGAGTTCGATCACTGGGTCTCCAGCCGCATTGATACCGTTTCTGCGGCCAACAACGCTTCACTCCAGTACACCAGCTCCGGCTCCTATGCCCCAGGCTTCGCCGATCTTTACACCTACGGCTCTTGGTTCTCCTGCGGCTCTTATGGTTATGGCTGGCAACCTTTCGGCGTAGGCCTCGGTTGGTCCCCATTCTCGCAAGGTCAATGGTTGTGGGATTCCGGCTTCGGATGGACTTTTGCCAGTTTCCAGCCGTGGGGCTGGGCTCCCTATCATTACGGCGGCTGGCTCTTTGACGCTTCCTGCGGCGGCTGGTTCTATTCACCACCAGGCTTTTTCGGATACGGCGGATATGGCTATGGAGGGTATGGTTACGGCGGCAACCCCAGAAAGCCGGTCCACCCCGTCCATCCGCCTCACCCGCTCGTTTACAGAGCTTCAACGGCTGTCTTTGTTCGGCAAAATGGCAAGCTCGGCATCGTTCCGATGAACCCGCTCGACAAGGCTGGAAAACCGCCGCTGAATCTCGAGCACGGTGTCTTTTCGCTCGAGGCTGGCAAAGGCGTGGCGCAGCCCCTCATGCCCGCAGCCGGTGCGCAAAAATGGGAGACCGTCAAATCCCCGCCGCGCAATGCACTGCCTGGCAGTCTCGTCGCCTCCACCCCGCCGGAACGCACCTCGCGCACAATCCTCGAGGGCGCCAACGGAATTCGCGCCGTATCGCTAAGCCGCAACTCTTCCATAGTCTACAATCCCATCGAGCACCGCTTCGTGAGCGCAATCGCCGCTCCGTCCTCCCTGCGCGAAGGCACGGAACCTCGCAATTGGAAAAACGAGCCAGACGCGATGAGGACCGATCGCTTCGCTGAAGAAGGTCGAAATAATCCTCCGCGAGGTGCAAGCGCTGGTGTTCCGACCAGGTCTTTCTCGGCCCGCACCGTTGCGCCGCCTTCCCGCTCTATGACCCCGCCACCAGCGCCTCGTTCGTCCTTCGGCGGTGGCGGCAGCTATCGCGGTGGCGGCGAATTTTCGGGCGGAGGTAATTTCTCGCGTGGATCGTCCGCTCCGTCCGTTTCCGCTCCCCATGTATCAGCTCCTTCAGGAGGTGGTGGCGGCGGTCGACCGCACTGAGCAAATCTTTATC
>JBARBE010000229.1:0-2898 GCA_049792735.1 Candidatus Acidiferrum sp. | reverse complement strand
AGTGTCGGCGGCGTGGAAACGCTTGTGCTGTCGCTAGCTCGCGGCCTCGCCGGGCTTAGTGACGCAAGCGGAGCGAAGGAGTTCGAGGTCACACTCGCGACGCAAACCCCCGCGGAAAATTTTGACGACAGTTCGCTTCCCTTTCGTGTTGTGCGTAGGCCCAATCTCATCCACTTGTGGGACTTGATCCGCGCTTCGGACGTTGTTCATGTAGCGGGCCCGGCTTTAGCGCCCGTCATTCTCGGTCTTCTTGCGCGTAAGCCCGTGGCGATCGAGCATCACGGTTTTCAGGCGATTTGCCCGAACGGCCAACTTCTCATCGAGCCAGCAGGAACTCCTTGCCCTGGGCACTTTATGGCTGGGCGTCACGGCGAATGCATTCGTTGCAATTCCGGACAAGGCTGGCTTGCCTCTCGCAAGCTGTGGATGCTGACTTTCGTCCGGCGATTCCTCTGTCGACGCGTTTCGAGAAATATTACTCCGACCGTGTGGCTCGGGGGTCTGCTACAACTTCCGCGAATTGTCGCCATCCCCCATGGTTTGGAGTTTGTTGGTGCGTCGGAGGTGCATCCCCCGAGGCCTTCCCATCCGCCGGTAATCGTCTTTCAGGGCCGGCTTGTCACGACCAAGGGCGTAGGAACTCTGCTCGAAGCGGCGCGCATTTTGGTTGCACAGAATCGCGCGTTTGACCTGCTCGTCATCGGCGACGGGCCGGAACGCGAGGCTCTTGAGCGCCAGTCGCGGGATGAGCTTCTCGCCGGGCGCGTTCGCTTCGCGGGGCGCCTGAATGGAACTCAACTCGACTCGGCTTTCGCAGAAACCTCCGTCGTGGTCGTGCCTTCCCTGGGGGGCGAGGTTTTCGGTCTCGTTGTTGCCGAAAATATGTCGCGAGGACTTGCGGTCATCACATCCGATCTCGGCGCGTTTGTGGAAGTGCTTGGTCCAGGTGGGGTCACCTTTCGCACGGGGGATGCGGCGGCTTTGGCGGGCGAGCTCGCTCGAATTCTGGACGATCCCGCACTCGCAGCTCGTCTCGGCAAGAGCGCGCGGCAGCGCGCCCTGGAATTTTGTGACTTCCGACGGATGCTGGAAGCGCACGCACGAATTTACCAGCAGGTGGGCTCTTGACCTGTCTGAAATGACAGGTACGGCTGGGTCACAAAAGAAGAAACTCTGCGGACCGCGTAAGCGTGCGGGACTACACTGACTGTAACGAACACGAGGTGGATCGACCCATTCGTTGTCTTATGGGCTCGAGCCATTGGCCGGCTCGTGGCAGGAGACGGAGAATATGAAACGGGCGCTCATTTTCGCCGCGGTATGCTCGGCGGCGCTGGTGATGATTTCTGGCGTTCTGGCAGCGCCGCAATACGCGCAACCGAAAGGGACCTCCGCCCTCTCAGGCGTAGTCATCGGACCTGACGATCGACCCGCCGCGCACGCGGACATCTCGTATCAAAATTCCGACGGAAGCGGCCCGCACGTCGCGCACGCCGACGCGCACGGCCGGTTTTTGATCTCGCATCTTCACTCGGGCAGCTACGACATTCGAGCGTCAGCCAAGGGCGTTTTCTCTGACTGGGCGAGGAATCTCCCGCTGCGCAAAGGGCAGACGCGCTCGGTCGAGTTGCACTTGATTTATGCGAAGGAAATGCCCAAGGCCTATCCTGAAAAGCCAAAACATTAATTCTGGGCCGGAACGCTTATTTCGTCACGGCAGCCGAAGGTTGGGTAGTACTTGCGCGAGCCTCATCCGGTGTTTTTTAGACTGCAACTAGCTGCAAACAAAAGACATAGAAGGTAATGCTTGCTTTGGGCCGAGTCCGGTCTAGTACCACGACTGCCGTACTCCTCCTGGTGGCTCTGGGGACCCATTGAGGGCCGCACATCCCCCGCGTAGGCTTCTAAGAACGGGTTGGGGGCCGCGCGGGGACAGCGGCTCCGCAAGGGGCCGTGTGCGAGCCACCCAACCCGCCATTTTCTTTGGCGGTTTTCCTAAGGTCGAGACTCACATAGTTGCTGCCTGACTCCTCGCTTTTCTCGGACCCCCCTGCCGCGATCCTAGGAAGCCTTCGTGCAAACCAATCCTTATGATTCTTGCTTCCATTCGAGAAGGGTTGCGTCATCATGGGTTTGCGGAGGGTGTTTGGTGGTGGGTGAGCGATTCGGGCGACAGGTGAGGCGATCGGCGGACAGGCAGATCGTCGCGAGTTTCCTCCCCGCACTGCTGCTTGCGGTCTGCTCCTTTTCCGCGCCATCGGCCTCAAGCGCCGATCCTGTGCCCGAGAAACTGCGTTCCGAAACGGTGGCCGCCTTCGACCAGTATGTGAAGCTCACAGACGGACGCAATGAAATAGAGTTGAAGCGCGGCAGCGCGCTGCTATGGATCGATGCTTTGCCCGAGGCAGAGCGTGCGGCGGCCTACTCGGCCATAAAGCATGGCGAGGTGCAGATCCGTCAGCTCTCAACGCTCGACAACGGAAAGCCGATCGATTGTCCCGGCGGAATGATCCATCACTGGGTGGGCGTGATTTTCATCCCTGGTGTGAAGCTGGACGATGTGCTCCGCGTGCTCGAGGATTACGACCATCAGTCCATTTATTACGCCCCCGATGTGGAGCGCTCGAAGATTGAGTCGCGCGACGGCGACCACTTCCGCGTGTTCCTGCGCTTCCGGCGGCATAAGGTCATCACAGTCGTGCTCGATACCGAGCACGACGTGCGCTACTACCACGACGCACCGGGCCGCGCGCACAGCCGCAGCTCGGCGGTGCGCATCGCGGAAGTCGAAAATCCCGGAAAGAGCGACGAAAGCGAAAAGCCGCCCGGAGATGACGGCGGCTTTCTGTGGCGCATGGAAACTTGGTGGCGGATGGAAGAAGGCGACGGCGGCGTTTA
>JBARBE010000228.1:0-19822 GCA_049792735.1 Candidatus Acidiferrum sp. | reverse complement strand
GCAGGGCGGCAGAAGGCGACAATAAGAAACGAGCCGCAAGGGTTCGATAAATTCAATCTGAGCACGGAACTCACGCATGACAGTCTCATTTAGGTGGGACACATTATCGAGACGGTCGATTACGACTCGCCGTTCGATCAAGATCGCCATTAGACGTTGGACATTTTGTCTATATTTCGAGTCGAGGTGAGAACACAACCCGCTTACTGTCAGGTCGCCTCGTAAATAGGGCAGAATTTTAGAAAACAGTTCGTATACGCCGTGACCCTTGACAGTGAACGCCGTGCCTCTGAATTTAAACTTGACACCTCCCTGAGTCGGTAGGAATATTGCATCATACAAAAGCTTCGGCCTGACTTTTAGTGGTGAGCCTACCTTCAAATCGGACGAGTCGATCTGCCCGTCTCTCAAGTCAATATTCCTAGATAGAAGTGAGAGCAGTTTATTGACGGAGAAATGCATGGTTCATTCGGTTCTAGGCAGCCTGACCGGCACCGTCATGCTGGTCACTCCTGGGCCGGGCTGGCTTGTGATTCTCCTCGGGTTAGGCTTGCTGGCCCCGGAATTCGTCTGGGCCAAGCGGTTAATGGACCGCATCAAGAGGCAGGGCGAAAGGGTGCGTCAAGTAGTCTGGCCCTCCGCGAAAAATGCACCCCCGAAGGATTCCGCCGAATCCAATAAAACAGCGGAGACGTGAACGTAGCGAGACAAGTCTCGTGAACTGAATCTCGAATGGCGGAGGTACTAGAAATGGACGCCGCATTGATCGGCCTGGGGAAAATGGGCGCTGGCATCGCCAAGAGTCTCTTGCGCGGCGGGCACCGCGTCACCGTCTACAACCGCACGCGCGAACGAGCGGAAGCGCTGCGCGCCGATGGCGCGATCGTCGCGGGCTCAGTAGCTGAGGCGTGCCGCAGCGAGGTGGTACTTACGATGGTTGCGGATGACGCGGCTCTGGAAGGTTTGGTATTCGGCGAGGGCGGAATCCTGGCATCGCTCGCGCGCGACGCGGCGCATGTCTCGCTTAGCACCATCGGGGTGGCTCTGAGCGACCGGCTGACTGCCGCACATGCAAAGGCCGGACAGGGCTATTTGGCAGCGCCAGTTTTTGGTCGGCCCGAGGCGGCGGAAGCGGCGCGTCTCGCTGTAGTGGTTGCCGGCCCGCACAACCTTGTTCAGAAATGCAAGCCTCTGTTTGAAGCCATGGGGCCGAAGTTGTTCGTGGCCGGCGAGCGCCCGTCGATGGCCAATGTCGTGAAACTCTCCGGGAATTTTCTGATCGCATCGGTTCTCGAATCACTTTCGGAAGCTCTGGCATTTGCAAGAAAATCCGGCGTCGATGCCGGCGCGCTCATGGACTTTCTGACCAGCACACTCTTCAACGCGCCCGTGTATAAGACCTACGGCGATTTGATCGTTCAGGGCCGGCATGAACCCGCCGGTTTTGCACTGCCGCTTGGCCTAAAAGACGTCCGTCTCGTGCTGCAAGCCGCGGAAGCCGCAAACGTTCCGATGCCGATCGCGAGCGTCGTGCGCGATCGCTTTATCACTGCAATGGCGCGCGGAAATCAGGATAAGGATTGGTCCGTTATCGGCCGCGTGGCTGCCGAGGACGCTGGTTTGACGCAGACCGCCCGCGCAGCCCGCTCGTAGTTTGCGCATGAAGCTGTTTGGCCTCCTTTTTCCCCGAAAACAAACCTTCCCTAGCTTCGTGTTACGCTAAACCTCATTTCAGGAGAAGCATTCGATGGCACCGTGGTCCGGGAAGTGGGCGTTGGTAACGGGAGCGAGCGCCGGGATTGGCAAAGCCCTCGCCGAAGAATTGGCTCGAGGAGGGACAAACCTCGTCCTCACTGCCCGGCGGCGCGAACGTTTGGAAGAGCTGTCGCAGAACTTCATCTCGGCGTATAAGATCCAAACGAGAATCTTCGTTGCGGACCTGACGGAGCCGGACGCGCCGGAAAAGATATTTCAATTCACGAAAGAGCAAAATATCGAAGTCGAGCTACTGATCAATAATGCCGGTTTTGGCGCCTACGGCGAGTTCTCCAAAGTGGAGCTAGAGAGACTCACGGATATGGTCCAGGTAAACTGCAGCGCCGTTGTGCATCTGACGCGGCTCTTTCTCCCGGAAATGGTCGCGCGTCGTCATGGCGACGTGCTGATTCTTGCGTCTACAGCGTCCTTTCAAAGTGTCCCCTACATTTCGACTTACGCAGCTACAAAAGCCTTTGACTTGCTCTTTGCGGAAGGGCTCGCCGAGGAGATGAAGCCTTATGGTGTGCGGGTCTGCGCTCTGTGTCCCGGATCGACGGAATCGGAATTCGCGGATGTCGCGGGACAAACGCACGTGGCAGCAACCAGGGCACATCGAGAAACTGCTGAGAAAGTGGCGCGAACTGGCTTGCGCGCTCTCGCCCGCGGTAAGAGCTATGTCATCTCGGGACTCGGAAATTATCTCGGCGTGGTCGGACAAAGGCTGGTTTCACGGCGTTTTGTAGCCCGCGTTGCGGCACGAATGTTTAAACCCAAAGAGCTTTCCTAGTTCTGTCGAAAACTCGCGGCAATTGCCTAATTTCCGTTGACTTCGGTTGGATCTGACCCGCTTATTTCAGGTGGAACCAGGGTCCTCTTCGGAGTACCCTCGCCCGACACGCGCCAAGTGCCGTGCACGTCTAAACCATTGTGAAGCCGAAACTTGCGATCAGCCAGCCTCTGCAGCCCAACTCGCGCGGGAACTTTTTTCGCGACCCGCGGGAAATACGGGAGAAGGCAGAATACGCACCTCGAACTGGCACAAGAGCCGTAGCAGGGGAGACCAGGATCGCAGCTCAGGACAGAGACGACCTTCTGTTGCGGCGTGCCGCGAAGGGTGACGAGGAGGCCTTTGCTCTTCTCTACCGGCGGCATCAGGGCGGGCTATATCGTTTCGCCCTACGAATGACCGGCAGCGCCTGGGGCGCCGAAGAAATTGTGCAGGACGTGTTCATGACTTTGATTCGTGCGCCCAAGAAATACGATCCGGAGCGCGGGTCGGTTGGTGCGCTTCTGTTTGGGATTGCACGCAACCGGGTGATGAAGCATCTCGAGCGGTTGCCCAGAGAAGTGCCACTGGAAGAGAAGAACGAGGACGGCAGCGGAGCGGGAATCGTATTGCAGGACAACTTCACTCCGGCAAAATGGGTGGAAACCCGGGAACGCATGCACCAAGTGAGAGCCGCGGTGCTGGATTTGCCGGCTGAATTTCGCGAGGCCGTCGTGATGTGCGAATTGGAAGAGATGAGCTACGAGGAAGCGGCACAGATGACCGGCTGCCCGATTGGAACGATCCGTTCCCGCTTGCATCGCGGGCGCGCCCTGTTGCTGGCCAAGCTGGAAATGTTGCGGGACGTGCCCCGTCGGATGAAAGTGGCGAGGTGAAAGAATCTTGGAAACGTTTGGGAAACAGCAAATGAACTGCGAACAAGTGGAAGCGATTGTACTTGACCTGGATCGCGATGACTCGCTTGAACCACTCGAAAGAGCGGCCGCCCTGGCGCATGTGAGCCATTGCCCGCATTGCGCGGCGTTGCAGGAATCCTGGCAAGCGGCAAAGCAAGAGCTGTGGGCGCTGAGCGAAGAAACTTTGGAAGCGGTTGCGCCTGCGCGTGTGGAAATGCGTCTGCGGCAGGAATTTCGCACGAAGCATCGCACAATGGCCATCCGGCGCGGTGCCATGGTAGCGGCTTGGGCCTTGGGTGTGGCTGCTTTGGTTGTCGGGCTAGTCGGTTGGAGGAATTGGGAGCAATCGCACCGCGCCGAAGTGGCGAAAGAAACGGTGGCCGCGCCACCCGTCTCGTCGGCGGGCGAATCCGAAACTACGCAGACCGCTCAGCCGGACTCCCTCTCCGCTGAACTCTCTAGTGCGGATGATTTGAGCGATTTTACGCCGCTGCCTGGTGCGGCTCCGGACTTGACGCAGCAGTCGGAGATATTGCGCGTGAGAATGCAGCGCGGCTCGCTCGGTGCGCTCGGCTTGCCCGTGAATGAACAGCGAGCCGGTGACTGGATCCAGGTGGATTTGCTGGTTGGCAACGATGGACTGCCGGAGGCTGTGCGGCTGGCGCAAGAAGAAAACTAAAACGAGATTGCGGCGATGAACAAAGCATCGCAGCGCGGGAGAGAAGAGGAGAGCAAATAATGAACGTCAAAATCAAAACGTATTTGGCATTAGGCGGAGCGCTAGTGTTGAGCGCCATGGCGGTGCAAGCCCAACACCGCGGGCCCGGTGGCGGTCCGCCCTTCGGAGGCCCGATGGAGTTGATGGGCTTTGAAGGAATGCACGGCGGAAAAACTGTGACGGGTGCCCCGTTCTCCGCCACAGCGACGTCGGAAACGACGCAGACGCTGCAGGATGGCTCCGTGATCCACCGGACCTCGCAAGTCACCATGTACCGCGACAGCCAGGGCAGGTCGCGTCACGAAGCGTCCTTTACGGGCGTCGGACCGCTTGCGGCATCGGGAACTCCAAAGAAAATGGTAGCCATTTCCGATCCGGTGGCCGGTGTGCACATCATGCTGGATACGCAGCAGAAAATAGCGCACAGCATGGCCTTCCACGCGCGCGGCGGTGGTTCGAGTCCGGACGCCCAATCTTCATCTTCCTTTGCAACCAAGATGCAGGCCCGTGAGGAAAAGGAAGAAGCCGCCGGTCTGCTGAAAAAGGAATCGCTCGGAACCCAGACCATGAATGGCGTGGTCGTTGAAGGAACGCGGATTACCCACATCATCCCGGCGGGACAAATCGGCAACGACAAGCCTCTGCAGATTGTTTCCGAACGCTGGTATTCGCCGGACCTGCAAATCGTCATGAAGAGCACGAGGACCGATCCACGTTTTGGAACCACGACGTACACCGTGACCGGCATCCAGAGGACGGAACCCCCTGCCACGCTGTTTACAGTGCCGTCAGACTACACCTTGCAGGCTGGGGGACGAGGCCGTGCTCTCCGCGGTGGGACGCCACCTCCGCCACCGCCGGACGACAACTGAGTATCGATACATGCGCCGGAACTCGTTGTTGATTCAGGCGCCAGAAAAACAACGATCTTCTCTCCTGAAGACGGTACGCCCTTTCCGCATCTGCCCCCATCAATGCGGAGAGGGCGCTGCCGTCTTTGGAGAGAATAGAGGAAGCACGCAGACGAGATACCGCCAAATACAAATATCCGTTGAGTTCGGCGGAGCGCTACGCGCCATCTAATTCGGCTATGGACGATAAAAAACTGGCAAAACAATTGGAGCTCGAAGGTTATAACCATACCTATGTTTGGCAGGACCCGCCGAACGCGTTTTATCCGGAGCATGCCCACGGAGTCGAAACCGCGCACATCATCTTGAGCGGCGAGATGACTCTGACCATGAACGGCCATTCTGAGATGTACGTTCCAGGCGGCCGCTGCGACGTTCCCGCAGGCGCAGTCCACTCAGCGAGAGTGGGCCCAAAAGGGTGCCGCTACCTGATCGGCGAACGCTAAGCCAGTTTCCGCGCCGACTTCGCCACTCATCGATCGCGCCGTAAGCTATCCAGCTACTCTACGGCCGGACTTCTTTTGGGCGTGATATCATCCCCGAACTATGGGCAAACTTCATTTTTTTGTGAAGCTGATTCCGCCGCGTCCGACGTTTCCGATGGATATAACGCCGGAAGAGAAATTGCTGATGCAAGAACATTCCCGCTATACGCACGAAGGATTTGCGGCAGGAAAAATTCTTATCTACGGCCCGGTGATGGCGCGTGGCGGTGCGTTCGGGATGGCGGTGTTTGCAGCGAAGGATGAAGCCGAAGTCCGTCAGTTCGTTGAGAACGATCCGACTGTTTGCGCAGGATTGAATACCTTTGAGGTATCTCCGATGCGTGCAGCCGAAGCCCGTGGATTTGGTGCGGACGAGAAGGAATAGGCGCTGGAAACTGCCGTTTTGGCCCGGAGGGCCCCGCCGGAGATGGCGCGCGATGTGATAGTGTTCGCTTTCACAAATACGCCAGGCCAATAGAGGAGAACGATGGCGAAACCGAAACTGCTGGTGACGCGGCCGCTGTTTCCAGCGGCGCAGGAGATTCTGAATAAGGGCTGCGAAGTCGATTACTGGACAAAGCCAGAGCGCATTTCCAAGGAAGAATTGTTTCGCAGGGTGAAAGATAAAGAAGGATTAGTTTGCCTGCTGACGGAGAAAGTGGATTCGAGTTTGTTGAGCGCGGCGCCGAAATTGCGGATTGCGGCCAACGTGGCCGTGGGATTCGACAATATCGACGTGGCGGCGTGCACGAAACGCGGAGTCGTGGCGACGAACACTCCCGGCGTGCTCGATGAAACGACAGCGGATTTTGCGTGGACGCTCATGATGGCTGTGGCACGGCGGCTCGGCGAGGGCGAAGCGCTTGCTCGCTCTGGAAACTGGCAAGGCTGGGACCTGGATCAGCTCGTGGGAACTGACGTTTGGGGCAAGACGCTTGGCATTGTCGGGTTCGGACGAATTGGGAAAGCGATGGCGCGGCGGGCGCTGGGGTTTCAGATGAAGGTAGTCTACGCTGACGCGGTGCGCGCGCCGGAACCTGTCGAAAAAGAGTTGAACGCGACCTATCGCGGGATGGCCGATTTGTTGGCGGAATCCGATTTCGTCAGCGTGCATGTGCCCCTTCTGCCGGAGACGCGCGGATTGTTCGATGCGCCGAGATTTTCCAAGATGAAGCCGACCGCATTCTTGATCAACACGTCGCGCGGGCCGGTTGTGGACGAAGCGGCGCTCGTGCACGCTCTCGAGAGTCGCAGGATTGCAGGAGCGGCTTTGGACGTTTTTGAGAATGAGCCGTTCCTCCATCCCGGGCTGAAGCGGCCGAACGTGGTGCTCGCGCCGCACATTGCGTCGGCTTCCATTGAAACGCGAACAAAAATGGCGTGTATGGCTGCGGAAAACGTGGTTGCGCTGTTCAAAGGGCAGCGGCCGCCGAACATGCTGAATCCCGAAGTACTGAAAGCAAAATCATAAAGTGGTGGCAATTCTCCCATGGCGGATCTGAAGCAGGTTGCCCGCCGGATTTTCCAGGAAACCATTTCGGCGATCGATATCCCCGAGGCGATGCAGCGGAAACTGCGGCTCGCGGGAGGCGTGCTGCGTCTTGAAGATTTGGACGTGAACCTCCGCACGTTTGCGCGCGTGCGGGTCATCGCGATCGGCAAAGCCGCGCATGGAATGGTGGAAGGCCTTGATATTTTGTTGGGACGAGCTTTTCCGTTTGAAGGAATAGTTGCGTCACCGACACCGCCGTTGCATGCCATGGCAGGAATGAGATATTTCGTCGGAGGACATCCCACGCCGGATGCGCAAAGTTGGAAAGCCGCGCAAGCGATTCTGGAGTTGCTGCAACAGTGCGACGACAAGACGGTCGTGTTCTTTCTTCTGTCCGGTGGAGGCTCCGCGCTGGTGGAGTTGCCACTGGATGAACGGCAGACGCTGGAAGACGTGCGGCAATTGCATCGCGCGCTGGTGACGTGCGGCGCACCGATCGACGCCATAAACACGATAAGGAAGCACGTCTCTGCGGTAAAGGGTGGAAGGCTTGCGGTGGCTGCTGGCCGCGCAACGAAAATCACCTTGGCGGTGAGCGATGTGCCCGTTGGAAAAGAATCGGCGCTGGCTTCCGGGCCTACTCTTCCGGACCCGACGACGATTGCGGATGTGCAGCGCATCGTCGCGGAGTTTTCGCTGAGGGACAAATTGCCGGTAGCGCTCCCGCAATGGCTGGCGGAAGGCAAGATGCCGGAGACGCCGAAGCAAGGCGAGGCGGCGTTTCGCAACGCGCATTGTTTGTTGCTGCTCGGGCTGGATGATTTGTTCCATCCGGCGCACCACGCCACGGAAGCGGAGGGATTCGTTGCGTGCTGCGATAATGCCACGGACGATTGGCCGGTGGAGACGGCGGCGGAATATCTATTGGCGCAGCTTAACGAATTGCGCAAGGCCAATCCCCGGCAGCGTGTCGCGGTGATTGCAGATGGCGAGGTGAGTTCGCCGGTGAAAGGAAAAGGGATTGGCGGGAGGAATGCGGCGTTCGTGCTGGCGTGCGTGAAGAAAATTGCAGGAAGGAAATTCGCGGTGCTGAGCGCGGGAACCGATGGCGTCGACGGAAATAGTCCGGCCGCGGGAGCGGTGGCGGACGGAGAAACGTTGGAACGCAGCCGGGCGATTGGATTGAATGCGCGGTACATGTTTCGCGAAAGCGATTCGTACAGTTTTTTTGCGCGGCTCGGCGACACGATCATTACCGGGCCGACTGGGAATAATTTGCGGGATCTACGAATACTATTGGCGGAGCCCGACCTAAATAAGTGATGACCTGGAGATCCAAAGAAACGGATTTTACGCAGAGATCACAGAGTACGCAGAGTTCACAGAGAAAAGCCGCCGCCGGATTGACCCGGCGTCTGCTTTCGTTCGAAGCAAATCAGCTCACTGTTTTGTCGGCGGAAGGCGCGTCTCGATTGTTTTGAGGCGGTCGTTCATTTGTTCCATCAGATGTTCGAGGCGGTCGAGGCGCTTGGCTACGGCTCCTTGATCGTTAGTTGCGCCCGCGGATTGTTCAGCGCCCTCACCTTCCTCGCCTTCTTCGCTGGCCATGGCGCCAATTGCTCCTGCGGGTTTATTCAGGCGCGCGATCTGCCGTTTGATCATCGGAGCCATTTCGATGCTGAGGTCGTTGCTATGCAGCATGGCCTCGAGGGCGGGAACCGCGCTCGCATCGCCGCGAGCGCCCAGCGCAAAAATTGCGGCAAAGCGGACAGGAAAATCAGGCGCGTTCAGATAAGACGCGAGCTGCTGGGTAATGTCTTTGTTGTCTTTTTGTAGATGAGCGAGGCTGGCGATAGCGGCAGTGCGTGAATCGATTGGCTTGCCAGGTGCCGACCACTGCAGAAGAAGCGGTACGGCTTTGTCGTCGCCGAGCGGTCCCAGCGAACGCAGCGCGGCGTTGCGCAAGATGTCGTCCGGGGAATCGGCGGCTATGGCGGCATCAAGCGTAGCGAGCGCGCCGGGCGCGCCAGGCGCTTTGAGACGTCCTATCGCTTGAAGGGCTGCGGCGCGGGCGCGATAGGAAATGTCGTCGCCGGCGATGGAATTGAGTTTGGCGACAATGGCGGGATCATCCTTGAAATTTGCCAGAGCGGAGACGATGTGCGTGCGCACCCAGGGCTCCTTGTCAGCAGTGAGCGCTTCGAGGAGTTGTTTCGATGCGGCGGCGTCTCCCAATTCGCCGAGAGCATCGGCAGCGTTGGCGCGAATGCCCCAGGCTTTGTCGCTGAGAAGCGCTTCGCCTAGTGCGGCGACAACAGCATCATCGCCTTTCATTTTGGCGAGAGCGGCGACAGCGTCAGCGCGGTCGCCAAGTTCCGTGGCGTTTTTCAACTGATAGAGCCATTCCTTTTTCTCTTTATGAAAATCGGCGGATTTCAGAATTTGGCCGCCTTTATCGAAGAGCACCATGAGAGGAGCGGAATCCGTCGGGAAGGGGAACACTTCGGATTCTTTCGAGACGGTGATGGGGAAAAGTTTCGGGCCAGAGGCAGTAGTGATTTCGACCTCCGTGGGAATGCGGAAGAGGCCAACGCGGCCTTCGACCTTTTGTGTTTGTTTGACGGTGAGCGCGACTTCATGCTTTATGTCGTCGTACGTGTAGCTGAGATCAAATTTGGGAGCGCCGGCACCGTAGACCCACTGGTTAAAAAATTGGTCGACGTCGATGTGCGTGATTTCGTCCATGGCCTTAATGAGATCGGCAGTGACGACGTTCTTGCCGCGATTAACCTCGAGATAGTGCTTCAGACCCGCGTAGAAAGCGTCATCGCCGAGCTGGTGGCGGAGCATGTAAAGAACCCAGCCGCCTTTGGTGTAGGCGTTGCCGTCGAACTCGCTGGAGTCATTAAAGTCAAAGCGAACAATGGGCTTGGTATAAAGATTGCGCTGCGCAAACCAGCCGCGTGCCGCTTCCCAGCGATCGTAGTCGGCCTGGTCTTTGCCGAAATGCGCTTCTTCCCAAACTGTTTCCATAAACGTCGCAAAGCCTTCGTTCAGCCAGATGTCGCCCCAATCCTTGCAGGTGACCAAATCGCCGAACCACTGGTGGCCGAGTTCGTGGGATATTAGGTCGTCTTCGTCGGTGGGGTATTCAGGAACAAGTTTCGGACTGCGGAGCGAGGAACTGGTGTTGGTCGTGGCGCTGGAGTTTTCCATGCCGCCGGCCACGAAATCATCGACCATGGACTGGTCGTATTTTTCCCACGCATAGTTGACGCCGAGTTTTTGACTGAAGAGCTCAATCATTTGCGGAGTGCGGCCGTAGTTTACGGCGAGACGGTCGCCGCGGCCCTTCGGCGCGTAATAGTCGACGGGGATGCCGTGCCAGGAATCCTTGACTTCATCAAATTTGCCCGCGACGACGGTGGTCAGATATGTCGAACTGGGAAGAGATTCGCGCCAGGTCCATGTTTTCATTCCATCGTGGGCTGGGGAGACGCTGATCAGCTTGCCGTTGGCAACGGTGATCCAGGAATCAGGGACGGTGAGAATCGTTTCCGTGGTTAGTCGGTCGTTCGGATAGTCGTAGGTCGGAAGATAGTAATGGGTATCTTCGGATTCGCCCTGTGTCCAGACCTGCGGCGCGCGGTTCGGATATTCCTTGTCAGGAAGAATGAAATAGAGACCTTTGGTGGGTCTGCCTTCATAGCGAATCGTGACGTCGAATTTTTCGCCAGCGTGCGCGGGATTGGAAAGTGGAATGATGAGCTTATCGTCTGTCGTCTCGAACTTGGCGTGGGATTTGTTGACGGTGACGCTCTCGATGGTTAGTCCGGAGGAATCAAAGTCGATTTTCGCGGTGCCGTCGCGAAGGATGGTGAGCGTGTGCGTCACATCGCCAATGACTTTTTTCTGATCCAAATCGAAGCGCAACGCGATGCGCGAGTGTTGCAAATCGCAGTCGCGGCCCGGGGCGTAGGGCCGGTCGGCGCTAAGTTGGAGGGATCCCAGTAAAATGGTCAACGCGATCGCACCGAAGATCGATGGTGTTCGACGGTGTCGTCGAAGCAGGTTTGCAAGGCATGCGACGATCATTGGGCTTAGCTCCTTTGGAACGTGTGGCCTGCACGCTCGAGAGTGGAGACGGCAGCGGGCAGGTTCTCCGAGGCGACCAGCAGATAATCGGTGTCGAAGGTTGTGACAACAAGCAGACTGATTTTGGACGCGGCTAGCGGTCCGGCAAGCGCAGCCAGTACGCCGACTTCCGACAAAACAAATGGTCCGTGGACTTTGATCACGCGCCAGCCGCTTTGGGATTGCACGCCAGCAGGCACTTGAGACTCTTCGACAATAATCGAGAGCTCGTCGTTGGTGCGCGTGACGGAGAAGAAAGGGCCCTGCATGGCCCACTGGGGAACATCCACCCGCGGCGAAAGCCCAACAATAGCGAAACTTTCCGGCAGCAGCGATAGTTGAAGACGGCGCAGAGAAGGACCCATAGCGTTAGAGGAGGCTCCTGACCATGCCGCCATCGACGGAGATAGAAGCGCCGTTCACGTAGCTGGCGCGCTCCGAAGCGAGGAAGGCGACGACAGCCGCGAACTCTTGCGGCGTGCCGATGCGGCCTGCGGGAATCTGGCGAGTCCAATCGGCGAAAATATCTTGGGGCTGAGTTCCCGTTCGCGCGGAAATAGTGGCTGCAAGCCCGTCGAGGCGCGCAGTGCGTGTGTAGCCGGGGCAAACATTGTTGACGGTAATTCCGTACGCGGCGTATTCATTCGCGAGAGTGCGCGCCAAGCCGGTGACGGCGGCGCGAACAGAGTTAGATAACAGCAGGCCGTCGACGGGTTGCTTAACGGCGGAGGACGTGATGGTGATGAAGCGTCCCCATTTATTCTTTTGCATGCGCGGCAGCGCTTCTCGCGCGAAGACAACGGCACTCATAAGCAGAAGGTCAACAGCCGAGCGCCAGTCTTCCGAATTTGCGTCCACGAACAGTTTAGACGGCGGGCCGCCGGAGTTGGTCACGCAAATGTCGAGCCGGCCGAACCGGTCTTCTACGACGGCGACAAAATGAGAAATGGCGGCTTGATTGGTGACATCGACGGCCTGATGGAAAATCTCGCGGCCCGTTGATTTATGAATCTGCGCCGCAGCTTGTTCGAGTGCTGATGCTGTGCGGGCGCAAATCGCTACACTGGCGCCTTCGCGAGCGAGTTCTTCCGCGACAGCGCGGCCAAGTCCCTTGCTCGCCGCCGCAACGATCGCCACGCGGCCTTCTAGCCCTAGATCCAATTTTGCTCCTCGTTCAAACTTTGCATCGTCTCGCGAAAAGCGTCGTGGGTCAATTCTTACGCATTGCTGACAAGCAGCGAGCCGTTTTCGCCGTCGCTTGTTTGCGCCGGAAGCAGAGGGGCGCTAAGATGCAGGCAATTTCCGGCCTGTGGAGGTCATTATGAAGCGAATTGTGCAGCTCATCGGGGTTGTGGGATTGCTCGTCTTCGCGGGTCCGGTGAACGGACAGCAAATCGGCAAGTATGTACCAATTCCGGCGGGCTCCGATGCCGACCACGCGCTGACGGAAATCAACGGGACCGCCGATCCGGCGCAAAAGCTGGCGCTCATCGATAAATTTTCATCGACGCTTGGCCAGGGGGACATGGCGATTGTGGCCGACGACCTCTACGTGAATTATTACATTGCGCAGAAAAACTACGACAAGGCGTTCGAGTATGGCGACAAGCTTTTCGCGCTCGATCCCGACAGCCTTTCGAACGACGTGAACATGGTGCGCGCGGCGAACGAAAAGGGCGACGGAGAAAAAGTGGTGGCATACGGGGAGAAATTGCCCGGAATTCTGCAACGTTACAAAGATTTGCCTGCGCCTGCCGGTATGGAGACGGAAGCTTGGCAGCGGCAAAAGGCGGCGACGCTGGAAGCCAGCAAGGACAACATCAATTATATTGAGGAAGCCGTTTTTATGGCGGAGTATCGAACGCCGAGCCCAGCAAAACGAGCGGAACTACTGACGAACTTCGCGCGAATCTTTCCGGACTCTCCGTACGCGAACCAAGCGCTCGGTGTTGCGGCGACTTCGTACCAGCAAGCGCAGAACATCCCGAAAATGATCGAGGTGGCGAACGGGCTGCTTGCCAAGGACGCGAACAACATAGGAATGCTGCTGTTGCTCTCCGACTATTACAGCGAAAAAGGGGAGCAACTGGATAAGGCCGAGACTTCCGCTAAGAAGGCGATAACTCTACTGGGAAGCGCTCAAAAACCGGAAGGAGTGACCGACGAACAGTGGCAGCAGCAGGTTTCGTTGCAAAAAGGGCTGGCGCTCAGCGCTTTGGGGCAGGTTAACATCGAAAAAAAGGATAACGCGCAAGCCGTTGAGAATTTTGAGGCGGCAGCGCCGCTGCTGAAGCCGAACGAGGGGAGCTATGGGCGAAACCAATACCGACTGGGCTTCGCTTTGCTCAATTTGAAGAGGAATGCCGAAGCCAAGATGGCGTTCACACAATCGGCATCGGCGAATAGTCCTTACAAAGCACTGGCTCAGGCAAAACTGAAAACCTTTGTGGGCGCGTCAAGGCATTAGCCGTGAAACGGGGCGTGCCGCGAAGATAGGTGCGTGACGGGGCCAGGATTGGGAGTGCGGCGGGCAGAATCGGCTGTCGCACGTGACCGAAACTTTAGACTGGGGTGCGGCATCTAACTGTTTGAATTCATGAGAGATTGAATGAAGTCGCGTCGAACACGAGTTCGCTGAGGAGAGGGAAATGCCAGAACTTGCAACGTTTGGAGCAGGCTGCTTTTGGGGTGTAGAAACAGCTTTTCAGCAAGTGCCGGGGGTGATTGATACAGCCGTGGGTTATAGCGGCGGGGAAATGCCCAATCCTACTTACAAAGATGTTTGCACAGATGAGACAGGGCACGCCGAAGTGGTGCAAGTCACGTTCGATCCCGCGAAGGTGAGTTACGAGAAATTGCTGGATGTATTTTGGAAGGTGCACGACCCAACGCAGGTTAACCGGCAGGGACCGGACTTCGGTTCGCAATACCGCACAGCGATATTCTTCCATTCGCCGGAGCAGGAAGCGACTGCGAAAAAGTCGATTGCGGCGCTGGAAGCAAGCGGCAAGTTTAAGAGGCCCATCGCGACGGAAGTTACGCCGGCTTCCACGTTCTATCGCGCGGAAGAGTATCACCAGAAGTATTTGCAGAAGCGGGGCGTGTCGTCCTGCCACTTTTGATTTGCTTGGACGGATCCGAGATTTTGCAGGTTTTCTCCTATTGCTAGATTTACAGCCCATCGTCACACTTCTTCGACGACATAAAGACTTTTCCCATACGCGTCCATGGTGTGACAGGACAAGCAGAAAGTTGTGCTTTTGGAACGTGCCATTTCTCGCTGGTTAACGATAACAGGGCCTCCCCCTGGTTTTTTCGTAAACGCTCATTCTAAAGGTAGATAAAGTCGTTTGTTTTGTATCAGTTTTGTAAGTGTGGAATTTGAAGGGGATAGTGGCGTGTGAGGAGTGGCTAGAGGTGAGCGGGGACCCCCACCCCCATGTGTGACGGAAACTGTGCGTAAGAGCATGATGGGAAAGAGGTTGCGGCGGTTCCTGCGTGTCGAGTTCTGCGCGGCGTGATGAGTTCATGGGGCGAGCCGGGTTGGCCCAGGGGCCGACGGGGAGAAAAGCAGATCCTTTCCGACAAGGCCGGAATCTTCGGTCCCGAGCCGCTCGGGATCTTCGATCGCTACGCTCAGGATGACAGCCGTTAACGTGGGCGAGACGGGGAGATTTTCGAACAGTCGAAGGACCAAAGGGACGGGCGGGTAGCGGAGGCAATTCGGTGGCTCCTTTCTCCTCCGCGGCGAAACACCAAATATTATAGCACATTTCTGACTATTGTCAAGTAATAACTATAAGTCGTTATGAGACAGCGGGTTGCGAATGGCGGGTTCGAGGCGGGGGGTAGGAGAGGCAGTCTCATGGCCGTAAAGGCGATCCGACACCCTTTCAAAAGACGCCCGGCGAAGAGTCCCCGCACGCGGCTAGCATCCCTGATTGAAGGCAGATGGGACGCTGAACGCGCCGGATGCGGGGACCTAAGGTAGGTAATCGGTCTTGAAAATACGGAATCAGGCGGCTTGTTGGTATAGATACTTTTGGAAGCTGGAGAAGATGTGGCCGATTTTTTCGGGCTCGCCAAGATCAGCTATAGCGTCGGCTAGGGAGTCATGATACTTCAGGCGGAGGAGCGGGGTCAGTTTTTCCTGGTCGAGTTCGTGGACGCCTTGGCTGACGTAGTGGGCCAGGACGAAGTTTAGGAAGGCTTGCTGCTTCGCGTTAAAGGTGCCATCAATCCTTACTTTCGCGATGGCAGCACGTTCGGCGCGCGTCAGCGTGGGCAGAGCGTAGGCGACGTACGCCAACACGTCGAAGAGGTCGCTTTTTTCGGCGTTGATGATGCGCTGCATTTCGGTCATTTGGTCGGCACCGAAACCTTTTTCGGATAATCCTTGTAAGAGCTTGGCGCGAGTGTCGGGCGCGCTCCAAAGGGCGCGGAGCTCCGCTTCATTCTTGAAAAATTCGGGCAGCCGGCCGAAAAGCAATTCCATGAATTGCTGGGCGGACATGGGTGTGCCGTCTGGATGCCAGAAGCTGGTGATCATCATGTGCTGGATGGCGCGAGCTTTGCCGTCTGCAAGCTTCACCTTGATTCTAGGGCGCGGGGGCGGAAGATCCCTTTGCTCGGTCGGAACGCGAGGAGGAAGGGGCACGCGCGGTTCTTTTGGTTCGGCGGGCTCAGGTGCGATGGGTTCGCCGTCCCACTCGGGGTCGTTGAAGTGTTCGTGGGCGCGGACGAAGTCGTAGATGGTGAAGTAGTCTTTCCCTTCGTATAGGCGCGTGCCGCGCCCGATGATCTGTTTGAACTCGATCATGGAATTGATGGGCCGCATGAGGACGATATTGCGGATGTTGCGAGCGTCGACGCCGGTGGAAAGCTTTTGCGAGGTGGTAAGAATGGTGGGGATAGTTTTTTCGTTGTCCTGAAAGTCGCGCAGGAATTGCTCGCCGATCAATCCGTCGTTGGCAGTGACGCGAGCGCAATAGTTTGGGTCGCGGCCGCTTTTCATTTGGTTGATTAGGTCGCGGGCGGCGAGGGCGTGGTCTTGCGTCGAGCAGAAGACGAGTGTTTTTTCGCCTTGATCCATCTGGTCCATGAAGATTTTGACGCGATGGGCTTCGCGTTCCTTGATTTCGATAATTTTGTTGAAATCGGATTCGGTGTAGCGTTTGCCGACTTCGATATCCCCTTCGATGAGCTTGTCGTCGGGCGTGTAGACGTACTCATCGAGGGTGGTGGAGATTTGCTTGACCTTGAAGGGCGTAAGAAAGCCGTCGTTGATGCCTTCCTTGAGCGAGTAGATGAAAACCGGCTCGCCGAAATAGCGATACGTATCCACGTTTTCATCGCGCTTGGGAGTAGCCGTCAAGCCCAACTGCAAGGCGGGCGAAAAGTGCGTGAGGATGTCTCGCCAGTTGCTTTCGTCGTTGGCGCCGCCGCGATGGCACTCGTCAATAACGATGAAATCGAAGAAGTCCGGCGGATACTCGCCAAAGTAAGGAGAGGGTTTCCCGGGAGCGCCATTCTCCCGAATGGCGTGTTTTGCAGTGGAATCCACGACGCCAATCGGGAGATTGGCGTTTCCGGGCCCGCTCATGAAAGTCTGAAAGATGGTGAAAAAAACGCTGGCATTTTTTGGAACGCGCCCTTTTTTGCGGATCTCGTCCGGTTCAATTCGCTGAAGCGCATCTTCAGGAAAGGGCGAGAAGGCGTTGTAAGCCTGATCGGCAAGGATGTTGCGATCAGCCAGAAAAAGAATGCGGGGCCGACGCGATGGCTCGCGCGATAGGTTCTAGCGGCTATAGAAAAGCTTCCAGGCGATTTGAAACGCGATGAAAGTCTTGCCGGTGCCGGTAGCGAGGGTCAACAGGATGCGATTCTTTCCGGCGGCGATAGCCTCGAGCACGCGGTTGATAGCGATGTCCTGATAGTAGCGCCCCTGATAGAAGCCGCCTTTATCTTCGAAAGGAACGCCGGCAGACCGATCGCGCCAAGCATCGGCTTTGGCAAAGGTGATGTTCCAAAGTTCCTCGGGCGTAGGGTAACGGTCGACGATGCCTTCTTTGCCAGTTTCCATGTCCGCGCCGTAGAGTCCGCGCCCGTTGCTGGAATAAGCGAAGCGGATGGCAAGCTTGTCGGCGTAGTTCTTGGCCTGCCCGAGACCTTCAGTAAGCGATTCGTCCCAAGCCTTGGCTTCGAGCACGGCGAGTTTTGTGTTGCGGTAGATCAAAATGTAATCGGCAAATAATGGCTTGCTTCGGTGGCCAAAACCTTCGATGCGGCCAGGCGTGATGGGATATTCGCGATGGATGCGGCAGCCCTCGACAACGCCCCAGCCTGCCTCCCTGAGGGCTGGATCGATGTGCTCGGCTCTGGTCTCAGCTTCGTTCATGGTTTTGCGCCGGGAACGCCATTCTCCTGAATGGCGGATTTTGACTTTTCCCCGTCGCCAATCGAAAGCTTGGCATTCCCAGAAAATGCGCTGCTCCAGTCCCAACTCTCGGGGGTAGAGACCAACCCCGCCTTCACTGGATTCCTGTGGATGTAGTCGGTCGCCTGTATCAGGTGCGTCCGGTCGCGGATGAAGCGGTCCCAATACTCGCGGTGCCAGATCGGATCGCTGGGCGTTTCACCGAGACCGCGCTGGTAATCGCAGATTTTACGTGCCGTGAATTTTTTCCAAGAAGCGACGATCTTCGCGACGGTCCATCCATTGATTGGCTGGAAAAGAACATGGACGTGATTTGGCATGACGACCCATGCGAGGAGGCGGTAGCGCTGGGAATCAAAAGCGAGCAGCGATTCCTGCACCATGTTGGCGACGGCAGTCTTGCGCAGAACGCAGGCGCCGTGGCCTGCATCAATCCATGCGTCTATCCGCTTGCGGTGTTCGATGTCGCGCTTTTCGATGGGCAGAGACTTTAGTTCGGATTCCAAGCGGAGTAGGACCGCTTGCGGAAGCGCGTCAGCGAGATGAAAGGTCACATGCTGAGTAACCTCAGCGCTTTCAAAATGAGGCAGATATCCGCGGCTATGCCACCTGGGAGCGCCATTCTCCCGAATGGCGTCTTTCTTTCCTCCGGCCTCGGAGATGGCATCCGTCGCACCGCCAGTCCCGTGGATGGCGTCTTTCGCAACGCCAATCGGGAGATTGGCGTTCCCATCCTTCCCGGAGGTGTGCTCAGAGTTGGCCACTGAATGCCTGGTGCAGCAGCGATTTTTTTAACGCTTCCAGCGCTGCGAGTTTTTGCTCGTAAATGGATTCGAGGCGCTGGGTTTGTTCGGCCATCGCGTCAAGCTTATTGACAATGCGCTGTTGTTCGGCGAGAGATGGAATTGGGATCGACAGAGCAGCGAGTTTAGTCGCATTGAAACCCCCTTGTGCACTGCCAGTTGATCCCGCTTGAATCGACTCCCAATAGCCGCTCGTCTGGAAGAAAAGGGACAGAAACTTTGGTAGCAACTCCTTCTCGGTCACCCTAAGACGAATTAAGTAAGACGCAAAAACAGCTTCTGGCGGATCGATCACGAGGAAGCTCTTTCCTGTCGTCGCGCCGGTTCGTGCAAAGACAATATCACCGCTCGACAAGCAATATCTGGGTCTATCCGACAAGGTAATCTTGCAGTATGGGACGCTGTCCCAATCGACGCGGCCGTTTTGAATGTCAGTGATGCGGAGAAATTTGGGCCCGATCGGCCGCTCGGAAGCGCTTTCTGTATACCCGTAGTTGATATCAGATATGTCTCCGAGCCGTTTAGTTTGCCAGGACGTCTTCACAGCAAACTCCGTATTGACTCCAAGACTTTCGCTTCTTCGGCATCCATCGCAGTAATTTCATCGAGAATGGCTTGTGGCGTGCTGTGGGCTATGGTTTCGCGGCCGTTGGGATTCTTCACGGAGAGGTCGAAGGTGGCTTGGTCGATGGATTTGGCGTCGACGGACCAGGATTTGGGGGAGTTGGCAAGGGTATTTTGGAGTTTGACGAATTCGGCGAGGTCGTCGTCGTTGAGAGGATTGGTTTTGCCGAGGTTGCGGCCGGGATCGAGCTGGTAGTACCAGATTTTACGGGTGGGCGCGCCCTTCTCGAAGAAGAGCACAACGGTCTTGACGCCCGCGCCCTGGAAGACACCGCCGGGATTGTCGAGGATAGTGTGCAGGTTGCAGCTTTCGAGAAGTAGTTTGCGGAGGCTGACGGAAGCATTGTCGGTGTTGGAGAGGAATGTGTTTTTGATGACGATGCCGCCGCGGCCGCCCGCTTTGAGAATTTTGATGAAATGCTGGAGGAAGAGGAAAGCGGTTTCGCCGGTTTTAATGTTGAAGTTCTGTTGAATTTCCTTGCGCTCGCTGCCGCCGAAGGGCGGATTGGCGAGGACGACTTC
The DNA here is from genome assembly GCA_049792735.1 of Candidatus Acidiferrum sp. Lineage (GTDB taxonomy): Bacteria > Acidobacteriota > Terriglobia > Acidiferrales > UBA7541 > Acidiferrum. Next base: position 256 of record JBARBE010000228.1, on the reverse strand, counting down.
GTAACGGTCTTTATCCTGAATGTCGTTGATATTTTCCGTGAGCGTATTGGTGTGAAGGACGTTGGGCGCTTCGATGCCGTGGAGAATCATGTTCATAATAGCGATGACGTAGGCGAGGGACTTCTTTTCTTTGCCGTAGAACGTCTTTTCCTGAAGCGTCTTGAAATCCTTGGTCGAGAGCCTGGGAACGCCAATCTCCCGATTGGCGTTGTTTGGTTGTGGCTTTGCTCCGCCAATCGGGAGATTGGCGTTCCCG
>JBARBE010000227.1:0-5115 GCA_049792735.1 Candidatus Acidiferrum sp. | reverse complement strand
GCGCGGGTCGAGGAGACGGTGGATTTTTTGGCGGAGCAGGGAATTGCGGCGATTGGCTATCACGGGAAGATGGATAGCGAGACGCGGCGGAAGAATCAAGAGAGATGGATGTCGGACGAAGTGCGGGTGCTGGTGGGGACGATTGCGTTTGGACTGGGGATAAATAAGGCGGCGGTGCGGGCGGTGATCCATTTATCGCTGCCGAAATCGATCGAGCAGTATTACCAGGAAGCAGGGCGGGCGGGACGCGACGGGGAGCCGGCAGAGTGTGTTTTGTTGTGGCAGAAACGGGATGTGGGGTTGCTGACGTATTTCGTGCAGCAACTGGAAGATGAGGCGGAGAAGGCGCGGGCTTGGCAGCGATATCACGAAATTCGGAGATTCGTCGAGGCGCGGACTTGCCGGCACCATCAGATTTGTTCGCATTTTGGAGAGATTCGGAAGTGGAATTCTTGCGGGGCTTGCGATGTATGTGTGGGTGAACCGGAGTGGCTGGCCGCAAGTGTCCCGGCGAAAAGAGCGAAGAAGCGCAAAGCGGCGGCGGCAGCGGCTGGCGCGAACGGGACAGGTGACTTCCAGGGAAGAGAAATCGCGCGCGAGCCGGCGCGCATCGCTTCGGGGAGTCTGCTTGGGAGCGGCGTTTCTAGCGGAATTGACCCAGAGCTTCGCGAATATCTTCGTGAGTGGCGGCGCGACGCGGCAAGAAAACGCGGTGTTTCCGCGTTCATCGTGATGTACGACACCTCACTCGATGAACTTTGTCGCGTGGGGCCGCGTTCGCTCGGCGAGCTCCGGGGAATTTCCGGCTTCGGCGATAAGAAGACCGAGATTTATGGGCAGGGGATCTTAAATGCGTTGGAGGAGTTTCGGCGCGGTGCGCGAGCTACAAAGCAAGAAGAGGAAAAGGCCAAGCCGGCTGAAGAGACACTGCGGTTGTTGGCGGAAGGGCGGACGTTTGAAGAGATTGCGAAAACGCGAGGGCGGCAACTTTCGAGCGTCGTGAATCTGGTTGTTGCCCTGATGGAAAGAGGAGAGCTGGAGTTTCAGCCAACCTGGATTGATCCCGGAAAGCGCGAACAGATTGAGAAGATGTGCGCGCAGCATGGCATCGAGCGGCTTAAGCCATTGAAGGAAGCCCTGCCCGCCGAGATTACGTTCGAGGAGATTAAGCTGGTCATCGCGCGTATGCGGATGGAGCAAGAGGAGCAATCGCCGGCAGCCGCCGTGAAGACTGCCAAAGTTTAAAGGGCTGAAGAGACGGAAGTGCCGGCGGCGGCGAAGACGGTGGCCATTTCCGCGGGCGCGAAGGAGAGGAAGCATTGCACGACCATGGTGTCGAATTGCGTACCGCTGCATTGGATGAGACGGCGGGCGGCTTCCTCGACGGGAAGACCTGCTCGATAGGGGCGCGAGGAGACCATGGCGTCGAAGGCGTCAATGACGCAGACGATGCGCGAGACGACCGGGATTTCGGTTTCCTTTAAGCCCGCAGGATAACCTTTGCCATCGAAAGATTCGTGATGGTGAAGGATGTCCAAAGACGCGCGTTCGAATCCCGGCAGCATACGCAGCACAGCCCAGCCGTATTCGGGATGCTTCTTCATCAGAGCGTATTCTTCGGCGTCCAATTTGCCGGGCTTTTTCAAAATAGAATCGGGAATGCCGACTTTGCCGATATCGTGAAGAAGTGCGGCGACCTCGAGGTTCTGAAGTTCAGCTTCATCGAGTCCAAGTTCCTGGCCGACGCGCATGCCCCATTCCGCGAGGCGCGTGCTGTGTACGCCGGTATTGAGATCCTTGAGGTCGAGAAGCTGGTTGAAAGCGCAAATCACGGAGCTGCGCAGGGCGGAGACTTGCTCTTCGGCTTGCTTGACGCGCAGCGATTCCGGCGCCCATGAAGGATTTGAGGACATGGTGAGCGCCGGAATCATATGGTTAGACCCGTGGATTACCTAGTTGCAGCTCGAATTGTTTGTCCAGGCAGAGAGAGCCTGGTAGACATCGAGGCGACCCTTGTGAAGGTCGGGAGTGAGCTGTACCGCGTGAGAAAATGCGCAGGCTGCATTCTTTTGGCTGAGAGAAGCCTTCGCGGACACCAACAGATCAGCAGAGCCCGCTACGAGCGGGGAGCTGAAGGAAGTACCGGAAGCGCTTGCGTAAGTGCCACCGGGGTAGGTGCTGATGACGTACTCGCCAGGGGCAGCGATCCAAACGTCGGTGTTGCCGTAGTTGGAGAACGTAGAGCGAGTATCGTAATCAGAGGTGGAAGCAATGCCCATGACGCTAGAGTTGAGCGCGGCAGGGTACACAGCGGCGCTCGTATCTCCGTTGCCGGCTGCGGCGACCAGGATGACGCCGGACTGGTTGGCGTAGGAGATCGCCGAAGAGAGCGCGGGGGAGAGTGTGGACACGTCGAAGCTCATGTTCACGACGTTGGCGTTGTGTTGGACGGCGTAGTAGAGCGCCGCGACGATATTGGAGACGTAGCCGGCGCCGTTTGCACTAAACGCTTTAAGAGGGAGGATCTTAGCGTTCGGCGCGGCCAAATGGACTAGCCCAGTCGTCATCGTGCCGTGGCCGAAATCCGAGTAAGAGCTGCCCCCGCCATCCAGGACAGCAGCGGAAGATTGATCGAGCACGGCGGCGCTGGATTGTTGAACGAGGACGGGTTGCCCGGTATCGGAGCTGCCGCTGGTGGAATTTTCAGGCTGCAATTGGGGGACATCGAGCCACTCGGAGGCGCCCGGCTGGTTGCGGGTAAAGTCGTAGCCGGGGAGCAGAACGGGGTAGAGAACCGGGTGGTAGATGTCCACGCCGGTGTCGATGACGGCCACGATGCCCGTGCCGCTGACGTTGAAGCCATTCTGAGCATCGGTCAGGCGAATAATCGAAGCGGCGGGTTGGGCTGCGTAGCCGTGGGTGACTATGGTTCCGTAATAGTTTACCGGGGCATTGTCATAGAGGCCGGCAGGGATCGTGGTAACCGGCGCCTGAGGAAGAGGGAGGAGCTGGTCGGCTTCTACGCTCTCAATCCCCAGCAGACTTTCCAGGAGATTCCCGACGAAGCCGAGGAGGTTCGAGATGAGGTTGCCGGAGGAAGTCACTAGATAGGTTTGGCCGATCGAGCCATCCAAAGACTTTTGGACCTGGCAGTTTTCGGACAGGCAAAGCTTCAGGACGGAGGTTAGACCTCCGCTGGTGCGGACGATGTAGCGGTTCTGAGCGGCTGCCGGTGTCGAAGTTAGCGCCAAAAGAGCCGCGATAGTTACGAATGTGTAGAATTTGCGTTTCATGTCGTTAGTCCCTTTCCAGGGTCTCCTGCTTCCGAACCGCCGGCAAATCTGCACAAAAGTAGGCCCGCTAAGTCTTGCGGAATCTTTCTTTTGGGCAAATAGTACGGGTGGTTTCGAGGTGCCAATCAAAAGCTACAAGGGATTTTGGTACTTGAGTACCAAAATGGGACTCCCTTGTAAAACGTGTTGTGGAGGCGAAGATCATGCCTTCTTGCCTCCGGGTAAATTGTCTAAAGCGTTGCGAAGCGAAATGACAATGGGCTTGTCGTCGATGCCGGGGATGGAAAGCTCGAGATCACCGGAGTTTTCGAGCTCGCCGGAGAACTCGCCGAATTGATTGGTGGCGACCACCACGCTGTTTCCGCGGTTGTTCGAGATGGTGACTTGGATATCGCGGCCGAGAATGCCCGGATGGCTCAAATCGAGCACCTGGCCGGTGATGACAATGCGGCTGCCGCCCGGCTTGGGCTCGATTTGGATATCGATCTGGTAAGGGTCGGCTCTAAAAAGCATTTGTCTTGTTCCTATGACGAGCGAACGAGCGCCCGCGAGGGCTGGCTGGCGGAAACTGTCGAACAGCACTTCGACTAAGCTGCGCGAGTCCTTCTGCGGTGTATTCAGCCGATTGGTTAAATACGAGGACTTGGCCAGGCGCACCGCATCCGCCGATGGCTGGTAATTGGCCTCCGCAGCTGCCGATTTGCTGACCTTTTGCCATAGCGAAACTGTCTCCTTGCAGCTCTTGCAACCTGTGGCCAGATGCTTTTGCATGGCTTCCTGCCGGCCGCTGGTGACTACGTGGTTCACGAAATCAATCCATTCCTCTGTCGAAAAGTGCTTCATATCTCTTCCCCCCATCGCTTTCTTCCTTGCCGTTCCGCTCCCCAGCGGAGGCAATGATTCAAGTTCCCTCAGTGCATAAGGGAGGGGAGGAAGCCGAAAAATATAGGCTGGTGAAACTAATTAACTCTTTTATTTGCAGAAACTTGGCCGACAAGGACGAAGGGGGCCCAGAAATAGGGGTGAGGATTCTGCTCGCGGAGTTGCTTCATTGCGGATTGTAGGGAGGCGGCCATATCGCCGGTTTCCGTATAGCCCTTGTAAAAAGACTGCATAAGGTCGGCGGTGCTACGGTCGTGAACATCCCAGAGGGAAAGGAGGAGAGAGGAAGCACCGGCGCAGAAGAGGCCGCGCTGGAGGCCGAGGAGCTCGTCTCCGGCGGCGACAAAGTTCATACCAGTGGCACAGCCGCTCAGGGTGACGTGACGGACGGAGAGGCGCATCTGATAGAGATCATAGAGGTTAAGGTAACCATCACCGAGACGGATTCCGGAGAACATGGGGTTGTCCTGGCGGTAGGTGCCATGGGTGGCGATGTGGAGAAGTGCGCTCTGAGACCCCTTCGCTTTGAGAACGTCGGCGGTGGCTTGGCCGCCCAGGAATAAATTGGATTGGGGAAGAATGGCGGCGACGGATTGGACTTCTGGGAGGATGTGCGGAGCCCGGTCGTCGGGGATGCCCATGACAAGCGAGGCTCCCATGGTGGATGCCGGTTTTTCTTGGCAGAGGGCGAAGACCGTGGCGCTGGGAGCGTAGGACACAGTGTGAATGTCGCAGAGATTGTGGTCGCCAATTTTGAGGGCGTGGAAGGGAAGGAAGTGAAGCGGGCCGTGAGGGACGAAGATCAGGTGTTTGGCTTGGAGATGAGGGCGGAGCGGAGCGATGAGCTCGACATACAAGGCTTCGAGGTGGCTTTGCGTGGCTTGAAGCAAGGGCTCGGCGAAGCGCTGGGTATAAGAGGAGCCCATGCGGAATTTGGAGA
>JBARBE010000226.1:0-4590 GCA_049792735.1 Candidatus Acidiferrum sp. | reverse complement strand
GTGCGGCAGCTCGCTGCCGTCTCTTGTTCTCGCCCTGTAGAGGCGGGCTTCCTTGGCCTGAGCCTCGAAGGCAGCGCGTCCTTCTTGCCTCTCAAGACACACTAAGTCCTGCATTTTCAATACGGGGAAAACTACAAGGAGGGGCCTAAAAACAAAAAAGAGAATCACGCCTCAAGCGCAATTCTCTACAAAATAAAATGTAGCACATTTTACGACTTTGTCAAGTAAAATCTGAATCGGCGTAGGCCGCTGGATTGCTGGGAGATATCAGAGGCACTCTGGATTTCTCGTCTTCGAAAGAAAAAATCTAGACCCAAGACCCGCCCTCAAAAACCGAGGACGGGGCACCCTCCGCCTAACTAAGAGCCCGGGCCACCCGCCGAGCCGAGCGTGGGAGGAACCATGACCTTCGGACAATACCTATTGCTGGCACTGGTGCCCTTGCTGGTGCCGTCCCTCGTTTGGTTCTTTAAATTGTGGCTGGTGGAAAGATATGTTTTTATCTACGGAAAAGATGACACACTCAAGTCAAACCCGTATGTGATTGTTCGCCTTGATAAATTAACCGGGGCAGTGCACGGTTTTAATTGGGCGGGATGGATTCAGGTTGAGGCACATTCAGGCTATCCGGGAACCAAAACACCACAGTCATGAACGATACAATCATTCTGTGGGCCGCAGTTGGACGGGTGGCCCGGACTCTCGGTTATGCGGGGATGGTTTTCAAGAAGGAGTCGTCGGTTTTTTCGGTTCGTTATTCTTCGCCTCCAGAGAAAAGCCGGCCGAGCGAAAATTGAATGAAGCGCGGACGAAATCTCGTTTGTGGATGGCGAATGCGATGAGAAGCAATAAGATAAGAAAACAGATCGCAAGGAGAGTCATGATTTATCCCCCTTTGCGTCGTTGGATTGCAACAGTCCAATACTAGCCGCGTACGCTCTGGTTTCGGCTAGCTTCTTTTTCAAACGTTCAGCAGTCCTCTGTGCTGATTTTGTGAGCTCGTCAATTAGTTCAGGGAGTTTTTCCACCGCGCGCAATCGTAATCTTCGCGGCGCATCATTGAAAACCCAGACATCGCGGACTTTGGAGTTATCAGGATTATTTATACTTCCAGTCAATCTCCGGATCGTCAGACCCCAATTTCCTTCTGTTTTTGCGTAACCTAGTTGTTCGACCTCAAATAGATACGGAGTGCTTTCGTCAAAAGTCTTACTTATCTCTACCCACACAGCGATGCCAATATTCAGTCGCAGAAGGGACGAATCGACTGTGGTTACGATTTGAGTAAGATCGTCCGAGGCTTGATTCAGGTCAGCAGCTACTGCGGTGAGGTCGCCAAACGTGAACAACGGTTTCTCTGTCATCACTGTTCCTTATCTCGCCCGCCGGGCGTTTACGACTGATTCGTGTAGTTCTTCTAACTTCCGTTAGAAGTTCAAACCTGAATACAACTGGCTTCCACCAGCCGAGAAACATTCTACACCAATGCGCGTCCGAAAATCTAGGATGGGTGGCCCGGACTCTCAGTTGTGCGGAGGGTGCCCCGTCCTCGGGTTTTGAGGGCGGGTCTTGGGTTTGGGTTCTCTCTAGTCGATCAGCAAATTCATGGGAAGCAAGTGCGTAGTGAGCAGTGAATAGTGGGCGGTGAGTAGATAGGACAGAACCGGAGAAGACTGAGCAAGCCGGAATCGGCTAGAATAGGTGGAACGGAGGCTCGCGATGGCGCACTCGTACACCGTAATTTTCGAGAAAGAGGAGGAGGGCGGCTATCACGTTTTTTGCCCGACCTTGCCGGGATGCCATACGCAGAGCGAGACCGTCGAAGAAGGAGTCGCGAATATTCGCGAAGCGATCGGGCTCTACCTCGAGAGCCTGGTGGAGGATGGGCTGCCCATTCCCACGGAAGATATCCTGATTAAGCCGGTTGAGATTCCCGTGTGACGCCCAAGCTGCCCGCGACTTCGGCGAAAGAGTTGGTTCGTGTTGCCGAGTGGCTAGGGTTCGTGTTTCGGCGCCAAAGCGGTAGTCACGCCATCTATGTGCGCGCGAGCGACCAGGCGCGCGTGGTGATCCCAATGCATAGGGCGAATTGAAGCGGAAAACATAGCGGGGAATCATCCAGGACCTGAAAATCAGCGTCGAAGAATTTGCCAACCTGTTGTGAGGAATGCCACGCCGGCTTGAGTTTGGGTTCTCTCTAGTCCATCGCCAAATCTATCGGAAGCAATCCTATCCGCACGGACTTTCTGGATTTCATCGGCCCTGAAAGTAGAAACTCTAGCTGCTCCACGGCCAATCCTTCGGGTGCGGCACCAAGCCGCGAATGACCGGATTGGCGGGCATGTAGTTCAGCTTCTCTTTCACTTTTCCCGAACGGTAGACGTTGGAGTCATGAGAAGGAACTCGACCTCTCAGAGGTCGCCTGCGTCTCAGGATTGACTGTTCCGCACTCCGATCGGTCTGAAACGGGCAACCCGCACTCCTCCGTCGTACTCTGATGACTCATAACAATGGGGGCAGGGAAAAGGGGTAGTACTCAACGTGAAGATACTCGCGGGTTTGTGTCTGCTGTCTTGTTTTGCAGGGAGCGCGTTGGCGCAGCAGTACGACGGGGATCTCACGGCCACGAAACGGCGCTTGCCTGGAGTCGGGCCAGGATTGCGTGCTGTTAAACGCGGCGCAGATGGAAATTATTATGTTTTAACCGCGCCGGGATCATCCGCTTCGGTTTTTGACTCCGCAGGAAAACTGATCCGACGAGTTCCGGCGCTCGAAGAAGGCAAGGATGTTAGCCCCCAGTCACGCCAATTAGAATCGATCACATACGGGGAAGATCTGGATGTGGATGCGCAAGGAACCGTCTACGTGGCTGACCGCGGGGCCAACGCCATCAAGATCTGGGACACCAAAGGAAATGAGCGCGTAATAAAGATCGACGCGCCTGTATCGGTGGCGTCGCTGCCGGATGGCGAAGTTGCCGTGGCCACCATGCGCGAACCGCATCTGGTGATCGTGTTCGACAAGACGGGCCGCGACGTGCGCGAGTTCGGCGACCCCGAAGAGATTTCCGAACGTCCTGAATTGAATCGCTTTCTGAATATCGGAATGCTCGTAACGGACGGCGGGGGACATCTTTACTATGCATTTCCTTACCTGCCGGAAGCGACCGTGCGGCAGTACGACCGCTACGGCTACGGCGGTCAAGACATTCAGTACACGGGAGTGGACGCCTGGCCCGAGGCTCAAGCCACTCGCAAGGAGATCGCCCGGCAGGAACAGCGCGGGGAACCGCCCGTATTCAAGCGCATCCTTACGGCGGCGGGCGTGGAACGGTCCAGCGGGGAAGTGTGGATGGCGCTGGGCGACAAGCTGCTGCACTTTGACAAGGATGGAAATCGCCGCGCGACCTATTTGCTCTACACGCCCGCAGGAGCGCGGCTGGAAGCAAACACGATTCTCGTCGACAAGGATCACCTGATCATCGGAAGCGACCCGCTGGGCATCTACGAATTCGATAGACCCGATAAAAAAACTCCATAAATAGTGGAATTTTCCTCAGGGTAAATTGCTGCGGTTTTGTGCAAACGCGATGGCGGCGTAAATAATTATTCGAGAATTGCCGCCAAATATCGCTACGGTTGCCGGAATTGCACAATCCTGGTGCTTGTGGAAAAACTGTGTATGGCATGTGGACCGCCGTGAATCCCTTCGCACACTTTTCGCTTGCCCCAAGCGGTCCAATCGGCGACAATCCCGCGCTGTCTGATAGCAGCGGTTCGAGGGGCCGGCAATTCCAGAAGGGCCGCGAGCAGGGCGCCAGGGAAAGCAAGACGCTCCAGCACGCGCATGAATCCCGAAGCCTGAAGATAGAAACGAAGGGGCCTGCTTTCCACAGCTTATTCACATCTGTGGAAATAGCGGGGAGAGATTTTATTCTGCGATGACTACTGCGACGAATTCCTGGGACCGGTTTTTGGAGCGCGTGAAGTCCCGGGTCAGCATCAACACGTACACCACCTGGTTTCAACCCACGCGGCTGAATCGCGCCGAGGGCGAAAACCTGTTCGTGCAGATCCCTAGCACGGTTTTCCGGCAGGTTCTGACGCGGACCTATGGCGAGATCGTCAAAGCGGTCTTCCACGAAATTGGGACCCCTAATATCAAAGTGCAATACGTCTGCACGGAGGAAGAGCCCGTGGCAGCCGCTCCCGCAGCGACCGGAGTGAAGCAAGCGAAACTCGATTTTGAGAGCAGCGATCATCAACTGAATTTGCGATACAGCTTCGAGTCGTTCGTCGTGGGCAAGTCCAACGAGTTTGCACACGCGGCGGCGCGCGCCGTGGCGGAACAGCCGTCCAAAGCTTATAACCCGCTGTTTCTCTATGGCGGAGTGGGCATGGGCAAGACGCACTTGATGCATGCCATCGGGCACACCATCAAGAAGCGCAATCCGGCCATGCGGCTGAGCTACGTTAGCGCGGAGAAGTTCACCATCGAAGTGATTAATTCGCTGCGCTTCGACCGCATGACCAGTTTCCGTGATCGTTTTCACACCGTGGATGTGCTGCTTGTAGACGACATCCAGTTCAT
>JBARBE010000225.1:0-18294 GCA_049792735.1 Candidatus Acidiferrum sp. | reverse complement strand
TTTCTCGTCCGCCACGCGCAAGCTTCGTTTCTCGATCCGGACTACGACAAGCTATCGAAGCTTGGAGAGGTGCAGGCACGTTTGCTTGGCGAATATTGGGCGCGACACAATTTCGTTTTCGACCGTGTCTGTACTGGCCCATGCTTGCGCCAGAAAGATACCCTCAAGCTCGTGAGGGACGCGTACTCGGAGGTCGGCCTCAAATTTCCCGAATCGCAAACGCTCCCGGAATTCGATGAGTATCAAGGAGAGGCGGTGCTCAAAGGCAGTTTGCCCGAATTGCTTAAAAAAGATCAGCGCGTCCGCGACCACCATGCTGCGTTCCAAACCTCGGCGGACCCAGCCCGGCGTCATAAGGCGTTTCAGAAACTATTCGAGGTGACTATCGGTAAGTGGGTGGCCGGTGAAATCCGTCCGCAAGGTGTTGAGACATGGCTGCAGTTTTGTTCGCGAGTGAATTCCGGATTGTTCAAGATTCTCTCCAGCGGCGGACGCGGTAAACGAATCGCGATGTTTACTTCCGGTGGTCCCATCGCGGTTGCCATGCAGCGCGCTTTGAAGCTCTCCGCGGAAAGCGCCCTACAGGTGAGCTGGATGTCGCGAAACTCTTCTTGGAGCGAATTTCTTTACAATGCGGAACGCTTTACACTCAGCAGTTTTAATTCTCATGCGCACATCGCAGATCCCGCAATGCTCACGTATCGTTAGGAGACTTTTTAATGAGCGATTTGCTGGACCTTCCGGCCGCCGTCCGACCTGGCGAAGAGCTTGATTTAGCCAAGCTTGAACCCTACTTGCGCCTCCAGTTTCCGAATGTGCCTGGCATCCTCGATGTCTGCCAGTACCCCAGCGGCCACTCCAATTTGACGTACTCGCTGCGTCTCGGCGCGAAGGAGTTCGTACTTCGTCGGCCGCCTTTCGGGAGCAAGGTCAAGTCCGCCCACGATATGAGCCGCGAATTTCGCGTGCTCTCAAAGCTGCACGCCGTCTACGACCCGGCTCCCGCAGTCCTCCACTACTGCGATGACGCTTCGGTTATCGGTGCGCCATTCTATTTGATGCAAGCGATCCACGGCCTAATCCTTCGCAGAAATCCGCCGCCTGGTTTGGATTTTTCATCGGGCACAGCCCGGCGTCTTAGCGAGTCTTTTGTTGAAAATCTGGTTCGCCTGCACCGAGTGGATTACGTGGCCGCGGGCCTTTTGGATCTTGGCAAACCGCAAGGATATCTGGAACGGCAAGTCCGCGGCTGGACCGAGCGTTACCATGGCTCCAAAACGCACGACTATCCGGAAGCCGGGAAAATCTCCGTGTGGATGCAGCAGCACATGCCATCCACGTTTGCCGTCGCGCTCATCCACAACGACTACAAGTATGACAACGTGGTTCTCGATGCGTCGGAGATCACCAAAATCGTCGGCGTCCTCGATTGGGAAATGTGCACCATCGGGGATGTTTTCACAGATCTAGGCACCGCGCTAGCGTACTGGGTCGATGCCACAGACATTGACGAGCTACAGGAAAATCGCTGGGGTCCCACAACCTTCCCAGGCAGCTTCACAAGAGAGGAATTTGTCCATCACTACGCGCAGAAAACAGGCTGCGATCCTTCCCAGATTGCTTTCTATCTTGTTTTCGCACGTTTCAAACTTGCCGTCATCGTCCAGCAAATTTACTTTCGCTATCACCAGGGTTTGACTCATGACGAACGATTCGCATCCATGCCGGGAAGAATCAAAATCCTGCTCCGCGCTTCTTTGCAATGCGCGCAAACTGGAAGAATCTAGCGTTTTTCTCGACCTTCAGATTTGGACATTCCAACGCCGCGGCTGCGCAACTATCAACGAATCAGGCGTAGTAACGAACGATCCACTCCGCAACGCAGGCCGGTTTCTCCGACTGCTCGATTTCGATCGTGACCGAGTACATCGCATCAACCGAGTCTGGGAGCTCTTTCAAATCCAGCATCGTAACCCGCGCGCGAATTCTCGAATCGGCACGCACGGCAGCAGGGAAGCGCACGCGATTCAACCCGTAATTTACCGCCAGCCGAACGCTGCCCGGGATCTGAATCAACTCTGCCACGAAGTGGCTAATCAACGACAGCGTAAGAAACCCGTGAGCGATTGTCATGCGATAGGGAGATTCTTTCCCGGCTCGCCCGCGATCCAGGTGTATCCATTGGCGGTCTTCTGTGGCTTCCGCGAACTGTCCAATTCGCCCTTGCGAGATCAGAAACCACTCCGTTACGCCAATTTCATGGCCCACAAATTCTCTCAGCGATGGCAGGTCTTTGATGATCAACGGCGGCATTAAATTCGTCCTTTGCCAGTTTCCTGATTTTGTCGCGCCGGTATCTTAATCATCAGTGCCAACCCGGCGATCCTGTGGCTTTCTTGCCTTTGGCAAGTTCCCACTTCGCAATCGATTCAATATGCACTTCGTCCGGCCCATCGGCTAATCGCAGAGTCCGGGTTGCCGCCCACGCGCTTGCCAGAAACGTGTCCTGAGAAACTCCCGCGCCCCCGTGCGCCTGAATCGCCCGATCCATCACGCGCAGAGCTACGTTCGGCGCCACCACTTTGATCATCGCGATTTCAGTACGCGCCGCTTTGTTTCCCAGCGTGTCCATCATGTACGCGGCTTTAAGCGTCAGCAGTCGCGCCTGCTCGATCTCCATCCGCGAAGCAGAGATGTCCTCGCGAATCGTTCCTTGTTCGGCCAGCGCTTTCCCGAAGGCTACACGCGCCACTACGCGATTGCACATTGTTTCCAGCGCGCGCTCTGCCACTCCGATACACCGCATGCAGTGGTGGATGCGCCCCGGCCCCAGCCTCCCCTGCGCAATCTCAAATCCTCGCCCTTCGCCTAGCAGGATATTTGAAACCGGAACACGAACATTTTCAAATGTGATTTCGCCATGGCCATGCGGAGCATGGTCATACCCATATACCGTCAACATTCGCTCGATCTTCACGCCCGGCGCGTCCATCGGCACGAGAATCATCGACTGCTGTTTATGCGCAGGGGCCGATGGATCGGTCTTTCCCATAAAGATGGCGATCTTGCAGCGCGGATCGCCTAACCCGGAAATCCACCATTTTCGGCCATGAATCACATACTCATCGCCCTCCCGCACAATTCTCGCCTCGATGTTCGTGGCATCGGAGGAAGCGACCGCGGGTTCCGTCATCGCAAAACACGATCTGATCTCGCCCGCAAGCAAGGGCGTCAACCAGCGCTCCTTCTGTTCGGGCGTGCCGTACCGCGCGAGCACTTCCATGTTGCCCGTGTCAGGCGCGGAACAATTGAAGACCTCGGGCGCCATCGCGCTGCGGCCCATAATTTCGCAGAGGGGCGCATACTCTAAATTTGTCAGCCCCGCGCCCCGCTCACTCTCGGGTAGAAACAAGTTCCACAGACCAACGGCGCGGGCTTTCGGCTTTAGGTCTTCGATGATCCTCGTCGGCAACCATCGATTTCGCTCGATCTCGTCATGGAAGCGCTGCTCATTCGGATAAATGTGCTCATCCATGAAGGCCTGCAACCGGCGCTGTAGCTCCTTCACTTTGTCGCTGAATTTAAAATCCACAGGAGACCTCTAATCTGACGGTGAAAGCTCGGGTCCTTTTTTCTTCAAAGCGCGAACATCGCAGGATGGCCTCGCGTTTCAAGATTGCCCGGCTCACATCCAATTTGTCTGGCCGACTGAGAGTAGAGGTAGCCGTTCAGCCAGCGCATTGTTAGGCCGTCCGCAGAGTTAGTACGCTAAGCCGGATTATATACAACGGCCGGGTGTTAGTAAGCTTCATCTGTAACCCGCTATCGCCTCCCCGGATTCTGCCTCCGATTCTTAGAACCCTTCCCCTCACCGTCGAGCAGACGCTTCATGTTCCTCGTTGAGAATCAAGTCGCAGAAATATATTGGGCCGGACAAGACTCGCGCGAATCGCGCTCACCCGTTATGTGTCTCATCCATCCGTCGCACAAATAGCTCGCTACTCCCTGGTTCTACTTCAACTTTTCGTCTTGTTATGTATAATTACTAGGCTAGAACATCGAGCGGGCGTCGTACAATGGCAGTATAGAAGCTTCCCAAGCTTCGGACGTGGGTTCGATTCCCATCGCCCGCTCCAGATTTTAAAAGACTTACGCGGCCGCGCCGGTTTCCATGGTTTCCAAAACATCAATTTTGTTGCCAAACTTCATGGAAAATTCGTTGCGGATTTGTTCGAGAGGAATTTCGCCAGTGTAAAGCGCCGTCATCGCAGCGGAGGCATGACCCATCTGCTGACGAATAACGGCCGGGTTTACTCCAGCAAGTTCCCATCGCCGGTTGCACCCTCTTCGAAAGGCATGCATCCCAGCTTTCTCAAGTCCTAGAGTTTCCAGAGCCGGATGGAGTCCTTGATTCAGTATGTTGGTTCCCAGAAGCGGGCCGCCCCGTTTCGAATGAAAGATAAGCGACTGAGAATCAGTAACGATTCCAAGCAACCGCGCGAGTTTCCACATCGCTTTTCGGCCCTCAGGGTCACAGAGTAAAACCGTTCTGTAGGCCGTGGCATTCTTGCAAGGCCCAATTTCACCACGGCCTCTCTGGTCTGAGGACTCCTCCACTCGAACTGTCTTCGCGCCAAAGTCGATGTCGTTCGCCCTTAGCGCGAGGAGCTCGCTCGACCGCAATCCAGAAGCAGCCGCAAGAAGAAACAGCGTGGAATATTGTTCCCTGCGGGCCTTGCCAAGCGTTGCCATTTTGCCGACATGGTCGGCAATCTTTTCGGCTTGTGCCCAAGAGAACGACACTTTCTTCCTCCTGCTCACCTTCATTTGCAACTTGTCACGCTCTGGAATTGCCAGTCCGATTTGGGAGAAGGGAGGTTTCTTGTCTTTTAAGAATGACGAGAGAACACGCTGCATGGTGCGCAGGATGTTCTTGATCGTTATCCATGAAAGACGTTCGTTTCGCTTCTTCCAAATCCATTCATTCACTGAATCAATCGTGATGTGCTCTATCGGAACGTCCTTCCAGTCTGCTTCGAGGTGAGTTCTCAGATGACCGTCCGCAGTTGAAAATGTGGACGATCGGAGCATACGTGGAGCAAAAACATCCCGGTAATGCGACACCGCATTCGCGAACGTCAAAGAAGAAGGAAGCTGGTATTCCATCGAATTCAGTTCGAGATTCAAAAGGAATTCCACTTTCTTCCGCTCGGCCTCGCTTTTGGTCATCTGCTTAGTTGGTCCGATCACATGTGTCTTGCGTTCTCTATCCTCCTGTCCTGGTACATCCATCCAGTACTGGAAATAGAAAACTTTCTGTCCGTTGGAGCGCTTTTTGACGCGCACCTTGGGATTCTGTCCAGTTCGTCGAGACATGCACTTTCCCCGCTTTCTCGATTGAACTGGCGGCGAGCCAATAATATCACCGTGTGCGGTGCAACTGAGCGCCAGGTGTTGGCCTGCCGGAGCGACGGAACTCTCGGAATGGGGCTGTTCGGACATCGTGTGGTCTGTGAACACGACTGTAGAACCGTCGAGCATGAACGCGATGGATTAATGCTACTATATATATAGCACCATAGGAAGGAATTTTTCGTTAGTCCTTAGCATTTTCCTGAGCTGCTTTTCTTGACGGCCTCCTTGAGGTTTATAGGCAGCCCGGAGCCGAAAAGAACGAACCAACGAAGAGATCCTCTTTTGAGTTGAACCCGCGTTTTCTCGCGCAGCAGAAAAATGAAGAAATCGACCGCTGACAGTAGCCTGCGGGAAACAGTGTTGTTTTTTCCTTGTTTCGAGTGGTTTTGCCGCTCGAAAGAAATAAGTAAATTTCCTTCATAGCAAGCCCATTGCGAACGAGTGCGAGCGTCGTCAAGGGCGGCGGGTCTGAGCCGTTTATTGGAGCGAAGCGGAAACCCTTGCGCAACCGGGCGTAGCCTCTTGCGGAGAAGGGAATTTGCCGGAGAGCTGTTTTGGTGCTGGGGTGAATTAGCGGTCGTGTTCTGGAGATTTTGCGTGGGTTCTGACTTCTGCGCGTACCCGTCTCTGATACCGGCTGTTGGAGGCGTAGATCACCCTCAAAGGGCGGATGTCAGTGCCCTACCTGGAGCGCCCTAGATCTTCCCTCTTACGTGTGTCAGCGTGGTGTAACTCGGTTTGCAGCTTCGCTTGGTATTGTCCGAGCCATCCGCCCCATACTGGCCGGACATCGTGAATGCCCTTCCGAAGTAAAAGTTCCGCTTCCTTTTGGAAGTACGAAGAATCCCGAAGAAGCGCGAACGCATTTCCCATATCGTGCATATGCAAGACAGGTTTCTTTATCGCGAATCGTTTCTCAATGCGAACGAAATTCTCCACCGTGAGTTTTCCTTGCTTGCGGGCCTCCTCGATAGCCTCGGTTTGATAGATCAAGTGCACTTTCCCGTCCGTGCCCTCAACAAGCATATAGCGCTTCCCCGTTTGTTCGTCTTCAGTGTGGAGAAGTACGCGTCCGGCCACACTTTGAAGCTGGCGAAGCGTGGTGACCTGCAAGGGAAGGCGCTTGTCGGAAACCAGTGCGCCATGCGCTGCGAGCATCCTTTGCCGATCGCCGCTCTGTTGTATCGTGCGGAGTACCTTTTCAAAATCCGCCTGCACACGCCACTCGTGCGCCGCGACGAACTGCGCGAGGCCCATTCTTTGAAGGTGCATAAGCCGTGCGGCAACGTGTTTCTGGAGAAGCTGAGAGGATTCGGACAGGGCCTCGTCATTCGGATTGGCAGTCACTAGAAAATGGGAGGAGGAGCCGTCATTTGCGCGTTGCAGGACTCGATCGAGAGAGGTGTAGCGAGTTTGAACTATTTCGCGGCGCTGTGCATCTTGAGCATGTGCGGGGGTGCGATAGCCCAGAGCTTCGGTAGTGATCTCTTCCGCCCGCCCACGCAGGCCCGCACGAATGTATTCCCTCGGCAAGCGAAGCGGCCTTCCTTCCTCGTCAACTCCGCGAACCGCGATGTGAACGTGGGGATGCTCAGTGTTGTGGTGGACCGCAGCGACCCACTCAATTTGTGTGCCTAGATCGCGCTCCATCCGTCGCATCAACTCGCGGTTGTATTGCTGAAGGTTCAAGCGGTCAGCGAACTCAGGAGACGCAATGATTTTGAAGAGCCGCTCGTCGCCGGCACGCTGCCAAGTGTCGAGTTTAGCTGCGATGTCTAACTTCTGATCGGTCGCATTAAACCCTGCCTCGGACGCCCTTCCTCCCTGCGTCGCGCTCTCGCGGGCCACGTACGTTCCGTGTGCCTTCCACTGACCCGGATTCTTATTTGTGGAGTAGTTGATCCGGACGGCCACGCGCTGATTGAACGTTCGGTGCGCACGGGCACTTCCAGCGTCCACAGACCTGCTACGCGTTTCATGTCCTCGCTTCGACATCTGCGCGAGACGAAGCATCGACCGGAGAACACCCACGTACTTATGGGGATTGTCGTTTGGGCCAAGTTTTGACTTTCTCGGTCGCAATCGAACTGATGGTTCGTCATTCATCGGCTAGCATCTCCCGAAGAGTGTCCCTGTTTTTGCTCGAGATCTCTTTCGCCGCGGCGCGTATTAGCTTGTCATAGCGCAACCTGGCGCGGACACGCGCCGCTGGGAGCGCATCTTCGGGGGGTTCCACAACACACGTAATGACGTATTTCAACAGCACGTCGGTCAGGGCGACCTGCGCTTGCGCTAGGGTGTGAAGGCCTTGCAACTGCTTCGCCAGATTCGTGAGTGTGGCAGCGATGCGCGCCTCAAACTGTGTTACCGACTCCGTGTTATCGCTCCTGCGCATCTCGCCTTCGCAAGCCGCGAGAATGAACGCCTGTTCGGATCGAAAGCCTCGTTCCATCGATGTTTTCCTCACCCGCTCTCGAAATTCCTTGCTCGGAAACAGCAAGTTCCGTTCGGTTCTGGGTTTCGCCATACAATTTCCTCCATTTTCGTGCGGTGGCACATTTGTGCCACATCGCCTACAAAACTCGCCACATCCTTTCGCACTAAAAAATAAGAACTTGCCTGTAGAAACACTCGCAGCGTCGCCACAACCCTTTATGTTCCAATACGTGTGTCGGTCGTTGATAATCCGCCTGCATTTCATGCACGCTGCCCCTGCTGCTGTTGAAGAGTGTTGACTTCTGTCGACTCTTGCCGACTTTTGCCGAGAAGTGTTGACCCGCGTTGAGATTTGTCGACTTCTGCCGACTTTTGTTGATTTCTGTTGACTCAGAGGCTCATCATCGGTTACACCATGTCATGCTGCTATATGTACAGCAGTGTGAGAAGGCGCGTCAATGCAAAAAGACTACCGCCCCTGTCTGGAAAAACTGGCCAGCGCTCCCCCGAAGAGAAAAGCCGCGATCATTCGATCTCTTCTCCCGGGGATAGAAGCGGCGCTGCACTCAGGGCGGAGCCTTAAAGATATTTGGGAAGCATTGGGAAACGAAGGCTTGCAGATGACCTATCACGTTTTTCACATGACTGTCTGGCGCGCGAGAAAAACTAGAAAACCAACCGCAACCAGCTCTTGGGGAAAGCAGGATAAACCTCCTGAGTTGCAAAGGCTACAGGCAGCAAAAGTGGAAACAATTGAAGGGCGGGACCCATTTGCGAATCTAAGGCGATTGGAGGAAGACAGGCCTGGTTTCCACTGGCGGGGTACACGGAGTTTGAAAACGTTGGTGCATGGAGCGGAGGACTCGGATGACAAAAACAAGCGGTGATGGAAGTGGTGGAACGTCTATTCGCATCCATCACTCCTTACCTTGTGAGGCCGAGGCTTGATTCGCGACTAGCACCGGGAACTCTCTGATTTTACGCCTGTCGCCGCGCTTCCGAATGCATTTTGCTTCAAGGCGGGCGGTTTGGGCAGATCACGATTCGGCATACGCACACCCTTGAGAAATTGAGGGGGCAGCTTGAACGAGGAATGATGGTGGTGTATGTATCTGCATGTACGGCCGCGACGTATTTTCAGTTGCAGCAACCCATCCTGAAGACGGTAGGGAATCGTGCCCAAGCGGCGAAGCGCTAATTTCGGAGTCTACAACGTCCGGCTCTTGAGTTCCCTCGACAAACTCCTGCGGGACAAACCAAGATTTATGGGAGAACTGTCGACTTCGATCAACGATGCACTTCTTGCGGTCGATTTGAATACTGTTGAGCTTGTGACTCTTCAGTCCAGACAAAAACAAACTGGGAGAGAAACGCAAGTCGTCATCCTGAATCGACTTCGAAAGCGCATTCATGGAATCGCTAAGAAGCGGAATTGTTCGATGAATCAGCTCGTGAATAGCGCCCTTCTGGCTTACTACTCGAAGACTGGAGAAGGCAAACTCAAGAAAACACCCAAGGCACGGGGGGCGTCCTTGCGTTCGTACGACACCATGTCGGAGCCCGAGCGTCGGGAGCTTCATCAGATGCTTGCGGAGCTTTCGGCAATGCAATCCGTTCCATTCGAGGCGGAAGAGCCCAATGGAACATATTACGAATACGACCGGAACCTGAAAACGACGGTGAAAGTCACCTCTGACGGAGAGCGAACCCCCGTTGAGAAGTTGGAAACAAGTTTTAAGCCCACGCGCAGGAAAGGTCCGCGCAAATTTGCATACGAGGAAATCACATCCTGAGCCAGCAAAAGCCAGCATTGTTCATAATCGCGGGACCGGTGGGCGCCGGTAAGACAACTTTCTACGAAGCCTATTTGAAAGAGCCATTCCCGACACTCGTTCCCGCGCTGAGACACCAGCAACAACCATTTCTTGAGGAGCGTCGTTCTTTTGCCGTCGAAGACATTCGCATTGACACGCAGCTACTCGACCAGGCCAAAGCTGCAGGGTATTCGACGAAAGTTCTTTTTATCTCTACAGAAGACGCGAATTTGAATGTGGGCCGAGTGTTGGTGCGCATGAGTCGAGGTGGGCAAGCCGTGCCCGTGTCCAGCGTGATTGACTCCTATCGGGAGTCAACGAAGAATCTTTCCGAAGTCCCCAAACATGCCGATGAATTGCTCGTGTACGACAACACAGCGCATCGCCGCGGCTTCCGCGTAGTGGCCCAGTTCATCGGCGGCGAGTTGAGTAAGGCCGCACAGACGATACCGGACTGGGCAGCGAGAGTGTTCGGCAAGGAATTGCGCGCGGCTAAGCAACACGAGAAACCCGCGCGTGGACGCTAACTTTTTTCATTGTGTGCTCTGTGCCCCAACTCACTCTTTCCCTGCTCGGGACCAGGCACCCGGCCTGTAACAAGCTAGGACGGTCAGGCAAGCACCGACGATCATGCAAAATCACGCCGTACAGTTGAGGTGCGATCATTGAGCTTATTTCAGGAGTGCTTTCAGTAGGGCTGAACCCTTTAGTTGTGGATAAAATGCTCGGAGTATGTATATACTTTCCGAGAGGTTTATCCATCATGGCGAATGCTTCAAAGGCCGTGGATTCAGCACGCAAGGTCTTCAGCAAGCGTGGAGGCATGCTCCGGACGGTGGAAGCGCTACAGCTGGGCATCCATCCTCGTACGCTTTACAAACTGCGTGACCGAGGGGAGCTTGAACGTGTTGGCCGGGGACTCTACCGCCTCTCTACAGCACCACATCTGACCAATCCAGACTGGGTCACAGTGGCGATTCGTGCCCCCAATGCAGTAGTGTGCCTGATATCCGCACTAGCTCATCATGGTATGACAACCCAGGTTCCCCACACTATCGATCTTGCCGTACCCAGCCATGGGCAGATTCCGAAGGTGGATGTTCTCCCCATCCGAGTGTTCTGGTATTCCGAGCCGGCTTTCAGCGCGGGAGTTGAGCTAGTTCGAATCGACGAGGTTTCCATCCGAATCTATTCAGCCGCGAAGACGGTGGCCGACTGTTTCAAGTATCGCAATAAGATTGGTCTGGATATCGCTGTTGAAGCCCTGCGGCGATTTCGGGAATTGAAGAAAAAGGCAGACTTTCGGGAACTAGTGCGCTACGCGCGCATTTGCCGCGTGGAGAGGATCATACGCCCCTATCTTGAGGCTACGCTGTGAGTAAACGAGATATCGGGGCTTCCGTGCGACAGCGCTTGCTAAATCAAGCACACGAACAGGGGAGACCTTTTCAGGAGCTTCTCCAATACTTTGTCATGGAACGATTCTTGTACCGACTGTCAAAATCACAGTTCCGCGACTCCTTCATTCTCAAGGGTGCTCTATTGTTGACTGCCTGGAGGGCGCCACAATCGAGGCCGACGATGGACATCGATCTGATGGGTCGGACCGACAACAGTCTCGAACACATACGATTCATTGTTGAGGAGATGTGCGGTCTCGCGGTGGAGCAGGATGGGGTAGAGTTCAGAAAAGAGACCATTGAAATCCAGAGAATCAAAGAGGATGCAGAGTACGAAGGAGCGCGGGTTCGCCTAACTGGCACGGTGGCGAAGGCTAGGCTAGTTGTACAAATCGACATCGGATTTGGTGACTCAATCGTCCCTCGCCCGGATGAGATTGAATATCCGGTTCTGCTTGAATTTCCTGCCCCGAAATTGCTTGCGTATCCCAGAGAGACTGTTGTTGCAGAAAAACTGGAAGCGATCACTGTTCTGGGAGTTCTGAATAGCCGGATGAAGGACTATTTCGATCTGATGTTGCTCTCACAGCTATACGAGTTCGATGGTGCCGTCCTGCACCGAGCAGTGAGAGCGACATTCAAAAGACGTTCCACGGAAGTCGAGCCTCTTCCCATTGGCCTTTCGGACGACTTCGCGTTGGTACCGGGAAAGGCTGCGCAGTGGAAAGCATTTCTTCGCAGGAGCAGATTCGAAACAGACTATGCAAATCTAGATGGCGTCATAAGAATAGTGCGAGGTTTTGCTGGACCCGTATTAACAGCCGCCGCGATCGAAAACGGGTTCCAGTCTTTGTGGAAGCCCGGTGGGCCGTGGGTAGCCTAGGAAGCGACCAGTTGTGGGTGGAAGGCCCACTGCCCGATGTGGATCGCCTGCCTCGTGAGCAGGAGTGCCACGGCTGGAGAATCCTGTTGATGAAGAGGCTCTTTTCAGTTCGTTAGAAAGATTAAACCAGGTTTACGGCCGGCGCGGCCATTGTTGTTTCGTTCCTGTTGACATGCTCCTAGCGTCCGGTCTAAATATAAATGCTCCGAGGTCGTGCTGCGGTGGCGACAAGAAACTCACCCATCTCGGGGCCCTCGGGGTACGTACTGGTGCCCCTGCGGGAAGGCGCGGAGTTTACCCTTTACCGCGGCCGAAAGCACGACGACCCCTCGCCAGTCCTGGCGATCGCACTCTCTACAGAACAGCCGTCGCCCCAGAGTATCAGCTCGAACACGAATACTCGTTCGCAGCCGAACTTGATCCCGGGTGGGCGGCCAAGCCTCTGGCCATTACTCGTCACCTCGCAGCGGATGGAAATCGAACAGCTCCTTCGACTCTTTGTGGCGCTGTCTGGCGCAATTGGTCAGCTACACGGACTGGGGCTAATTCACAAGGACAGAAGAACATGAGTGGCGTACGGGTACTCGTAGGCACACAAAAGTGCGCCTTCGTTCTAACGTCGGATGGCAAGCGACAACGTTGGGAGCTCAGCAGCCCTCATTTTGTCGGCTGGGAGATTTACCATCTAACGGGTTCGATTGCTGATCCGAATCGACTTTATGCCTCGCAATACAACAGCTGGTTTGGTCAGCTGATCCAGCGCTCCAATGACGGCGGCGAGACTTGGGAACCGGTAGGCAACAGATTCGTATTCGAGGGCGGCATCGGTAATTACGAAGGCTATGACGGAACGCCCCAAGCTTGGGAGTTCAAGCGGATTTGGCATCTCGAACCCTCACTCACTGATCCAGATACCATCTACGCAGGGGCCGAAGACGCGGCTTTATTCCGCTCGACCGATGGTGGACAGAACTGGGAGGAATTCCGCGGATTGCGCGCCCACCACTCGACTCGGCGCTGGCAACCGGGTCGGACTGCGATGTGCCTGCACACGATCCTTCTGGATCCGACCAACGCTCGTAGGTTCTTCATCGCAGTCATGGCTGCGGGGGTGTTCCGGACCGACGATGCCGGCGAGACGTGGTGCGCCATCAACCGCGGACTTAAGTCCCAATACATCGCTGACCCGAATGCCGAGGTTGGCCATTGCGTTCATAGCATCAAGATGCACCGCACGCGCCCGCATGTGCTGTTCATGCAGAAGCACTGGGACGTCATGCGGAGCGACAACGCGGGAGCCTCTTGGCAGGAAGTAAGTGGAAATTTGCCGTCAGACTTCGGGTTCGCTATAGACGTTCACGCCCACGAGCCAGAGACGGTCTATGTCGTTCCTATTAAGAGCGAGTCGGTGCACTTTCCGCCCGAGGCGAAACTCCGAGTTTACCGTAGCCGCACCGGCGGATACGAGTGGGAGCCGCTTACCAAAGGCTTGCCGCAAAACGATTGTTACGCGAACGTATTGCGTGAAGCGATGGGAGTCGACTCGCTCGATCCATGCGGCATCTATTTCGGAACCACCGGCGGGGAAGTCTACGCCTCGGCCGACAGCGGAGATTCCTGGATGCTGATAGCACAACGCCTTCCGCCCATCCGATCCGTGGAGGTCCAGACGCTACCATGATCCGACTCATACTCCCGGCACAATTGCGCGCCCTGGCGCGCGTCGGCAGCGAGGTCGAACTTCGTATCGAAGGCCAAGTCACGCAACGCTCCGTGCTCGACGCACTCGAGGCGGAGTATCCCGCACTGCGCGGCCTGCTCCGCGACCACGTCTCACAACGTCGGCGTCCGCTCTTGCGGTTCTTCGCATGCCAGGAGGATCTCTCGCACGAGCCCCCAGATGCCCCGCTGCCCCAAGCGGTCGCCTCGGGGGCGGAGCCCCTTATTGTCGTAGCAGCAATTGCAGGCGGTTAGAGGCCAACGATGCTGCGAATTTCCTCCGTCATCCATGGTCTCAGGACTTATAGGAGAGTCTTGTGACTCCCCAGAACAGAAAGCAAAAAGGCAACATTCTCATCATTGATGACGAGCCTGCCAATCTCGATTTGCTAACGACGATCCTGACGGAACAGGGCTACGCAGTATACCCAGCAAATGATGGGGAATCGGGATTGCAACTCGTAAAAAGCAGATTGCCGGATTTGGTGTTGGTGGACGTTAGCATGCCGGGCATGAACGGCTACCAAGTTTGCGCGAGTTTGAAGAACGATCCAGCCACCCGCAACATCCCTTTGATGCTCATCGTTCCAATCTACCATTCAATAAATCAGCCAAAAGCGATGCTTAGCGGCTCAGTCGATTACATCGCCAGTCCCTTCGATGCGCAGGAAGTTTTGTGGCGTGTCGAGACCCATATTTCCCTGCACCGCCTGCGAACGAACTTGGAATCTGCAATTCGCGGGCGCGCCACAGAGCAGACCGTGACCTGCGAGGACTTAGAGAGGGCGCTGAGGGAGACGCTCGCCCTAACTCGGATTACTGGACGCAAACATGCAGAAGAGAAGCTCCGAGAACGGGAAAGTGAGTTGCGACAGGTACTGGATCTCGCGCCTCAGCACATGGCCGTATGGGGGCCCGAGGGGAGTCGGCTGTTTGCTAACCAAGCCTCCCTCGACTATTACGGCCTCACTCTGGAGAGTTGGCGGGGCTGCGACCCCGGCAGATTCCTGCATCCTGATGACTTAGAACGCATGGCGAGTGTAGCCCAACACACTGAATTATCAAACGCGTCCGCGGAAGTGCGTTTATTAAGGAAGGATGGAACGTATCGGTGGTTTCTTATCCGCCGCAATGCCCTGCTCGATGGACGGGGCGACCTCCTACGGTGGTATGTCGCGGCGACGGATATCGAGGATCGCAAGCAGGCTGAAGAAAGACTCCAGACCGAAAACGTTGCTCTGCGCGAAGAAATCGACAAAGCGTCGATGTTCGAGGAGATAGTGGGAAATTCTCCTCCCTTGCAAACCGTACTTTCTCGCGTGGCGAAGGTTGCTCCCACTGAGACTACGGTTCTCGTCACCGGCGAAACAGGGACTGGCAAAGAACTCGTTGCCCGCGCCATCCATAGGTTGTCCCGGCGCGCTCAACGGGCTTTCGTCAGCATGAACTGCGCCGCAGTACCACGCGACTTGATCGCCTCAGAACTTTTCGGCCACGAGAAAGGCGCCTTTACCGGGGCAACTCAGCGGCGTCTGGGACGCTTTGAGTTGGCCGAAGGAGGCACGATCTTTCTCGATGAGGTTGGGGAACTTCCAGCCGACACGCAGATCGCGCTCTTGAGAGTCTTGCAAGAGCGGGAGTTCGAGCGAGTCGGCGGAGCACAGACGATTCGAGTCGACGTTCGAGTCATCACGGCGACCAACCGTGACCTGACAGCCGCTGTGGCCAGTGGAAGCTTTCGCCAAGACCTCTTTTACCGCCTCAACGTATTTCCCATCGATGTGCCACCGCTCAGAGACCGGGCTGAGGACATCTTGATGCTCGTCGAATACTTCGTGCAACGCTACGCCAGGCGTGCGGGTAAGAACTTTCGCTCGATCGACAAGAAGACGTTGGGTTTGTTGTACAACTACGATTGGCCAGGCAATATCCGTGAGTTGCAGAACGTGGTCGAACGGTCCGTGATTCTGAGCTCCGGTGAGGTCTTCGCCGTCGACGAGTCCTGGCTGTCAAGACAGCCCGTTCAAGCGCGACCTCGGGTCGCTTCAGGTGCACCGTTACAAAAAAGCGAACCCCGAAGCGAGCTTGAGATCATCGAAGCTGCGCTCGCAGAGTGTCGGGGTCGAATCGCCGGGCGGTCAGGCGCCGCCGCGAAGCTCGGAGTTCCACCATCCACGCTCGACCATCGCATCAAGGCGCTGCGTATCGATAAGGCGCAATTCAAATTTCGCTGATGTGCCACCATATCCGCCAGATTCACCACAATCACCACACTCCCCATAACCAATATTCCACTGTCGACTGAATCGCGCGCACTTTCAACAACTTACGAGTGGCGCGCCGTTTGCTATTCATGTCATTGAACCACGAGCCTTGCGAGGCTGAAGTGACGTGCAGAATCGACCGATTTCCAACTGACCAGGGTTTGGTGCTGCACATCAGTGGGCGGATTACAGGAGAAGACCTGGACGTACTTCGCACCGCGCTCGAGGATGGCAGTGTCGTCGCCGTCGAGCTCGCCGAACTCGAGTTGATCGACCGTGATGTCATGAAGCTCCTGGCGATCAACGAAGCAAACGGCATCGAGCTCAGACACTGTCCGCCCTACATCCGCGAATGGATCAGGAGCGAGCGAGACAGCAGCTAGAAATTCAGCGGCTTACCGGCCGCTCAGGAGGCAGTGATGACAAAGATGACGACTGCAAAAGATGTGTTGCAGGCAACGGCCATTCGTCCGTTTCTTGTGGCGAGTGTTCCGGAAGCAGAGCTTGCAGATTTGCGTAAGCGTATCAACGCGACCAGGTGGCCTGAGCGGGAAACTGTGACCGATGCGACCCAAGGAGTGCAGCTCGCGACGACTCAGGCGCTGGCACGCTATTGGGCGACAGATTATGACTGGCGCAAAGTCGAAGCGAGACTGAACGCGCTGCCCAATTTCATCACCGAGATCGATGGGCTGGACATTCATTTCATCCACGTCCGCTCCAAACACGAAAACGCGCTGCCCCTCATCGTCACGCACGGCTGGCCCGGCTCGATCACCGAACAGTTGAAGATCATCGATCCGCTTACCAACCCCACCGCGCATGGCGGAAGCGCATCCGACGCCTTCGATGTCGTGATTCCGTCCATGCCGGGCTACGGTTTTTCCGGCAAGCCGGCCACGACCGGGTGGGATCCCGCCCACATTGCGCGTGCCTGGACCGTGCTGATGAAGCGCCTCGGCTACAACAAATTCGTAGCGCAAGGCGGCGATTGGGGTGCAGCCATCACCGAGTTGATGGGTGTGCAAGCGCCTCCGGAGTTGCTCGGTATTCACACCAACATGCCCGGCGTCTTCCCGCCCGAGATCGACAAGGCTGCTTTTTCAGGAGCGCCGGCACCATCGGGTCTCTCCGCCGACGAAAAGGTCGCTTACGACCGTGTACAGTTCGTCTATCAAAAGGGAATCGCCTACGGGTACCAGATGGGGCTGCGCCCTCAGACGCTTTACGGAATCGCAGATTCCCCTGTCGGCCTTGCGGCTTATTTCCTCGATCACGACGCGCGTAGCTACGAGATGATCGCGCGTGTCTTTGCCGGAGGCAGCGAAGGCCTCACACGAGACGACGTCCTCGACAACATCACGCTCACCTGGTTGACGAATACGGCGCTTTCGGGGGCCCGTCTCTATTGGGAAAACAAGGGTTATTCGTTCTTCGGCGTCAGAGGCGTCGTTGTGCCGACCGCCGTGAGCGTCTTTCCAGACGAACTCTATCCTGCTCCACGAAGCTGGGCGGAGCGGGCCTTTCCCAAGCTGATCCATTACAACAAGCTCAACAAAGGCGGGCACTTTGCGGCCTGGGAACAGCCGAAGCTCTTTTCAGAAGAGGTTCGCGCGGGGTTCAGATCGCTCCGATAGAGCTTCCTTGGAGAGGAAGCTGATGGCGTTGCCCGCTCCCAGTTCACCGGGGCGGGCCACCCGCCATTTTGCGGCCTGGGAACAGCCCCACTGTTCGCAGAAGAAGTTCGCGCGGGCTTCAGATCACTTCGGTAGTGTTCTTAAAAAAGGAGGCGTTATGAAACTCACAGGGAAAAACGCTCTTATTACCGGCGGCAACAGTGGCATCGGTCTTGCCACAGCCCGCCTTTTCGTTGCGGAGGGCGCGCACGTGGCCATTACCGGTCGCGACCAGAAGACGCTCGATGAAGCGATCGCCGAACTTGGATCGAGCGCGCGTGGCTACCGCGTTGACGTCACCATTGCGGAAGATCGCAAGCGGCTGTTCGCAGCCCTGGCCAAAGATTTCGGGAAGCTCGACATTGTCTTCGCCAATGCCGGCATCTCCGGCCGGACTCCTACCGGCTCAACCGACGAGGCCATTTTTGAGAACGTGATCCACACCAACCTTAATGCCGCTTTCTTTACGGTGAATTCAGCGGCGCCTCTGCTGAACGACAACGGCAGCATCATCTTTAGTGGGTCGGTACAGAACTATCTCGGCCAACCTGGCGTCGCCGCATATGCAGCCACCAAGGGTGGTCTGGTCTCGATGGCGCGTTGCATCGCCGCCGACCTTGCACCGCGCAACATTCGCGTGAACGTCGTCGCACCAGGCGCGATCAAAACTCCCATTTGGAAGCGCGG
>JBARBE010000224.1:0-53007 GCA_049792735.1 Candidatus Acidiferrum sp. | reverse complement strand
TGGCTTTCTCTTGAGGAGGCGGGCTCAACCAATAGCCGGCGAACACGAAATCGCGCCGCAAGGTTTTCATCGCTTCATCGCCAGGATAAATGTTCCTGTCGAATCCGAGATAGGCACGTTTACCTTCGGGATCCTCCGAATCCAAGCGTGTGTTCGAAGGAGAAGAAAGCAGAATCGGAGCAATGGCAACCAAGAAAAGAATGAGGAATGAAAATCGAAGTCTCATCGTGCCCCATCCTTCACCATGAGAGCATTCCGCTGTAATAACTAGCCTTCACGCAGTTTATGTCCCGCCAAATTTCCGAGGCCGTCATAAGCCGCATACTTGTAGGTTTCGCTGAGCGTCGGATAGTTGAAAACCTGCTCGATAAACTCGTCGATAGTTTGGCCATTGTCGAGAACCATCAGCCCGATATGGATAAGTTCCGTGGCGATTTCTCCAATCAGGCTGACACCGAGCAACTTCCGGTCCGCGCGCGCGAAAATGAGCTTCAGCATTCCAGCAGTATCGCCAATGATGTGGCCGCGCGCGTTGTTCTCATAATGAGCGCGCCCCACGCAGTAATCAATTTTCTTCTCTTTGCAGGACTCTTCTGTCTCTCCCGCCGCGGAAATCTCCGGAATCGTGTAAATCCCCATCGGAAGCATCGACGCAACGCGCTGCTTGTACTTGAATCCGAAGGCGTGGCAAATGGCGACGCGGCCCTGCTCCATGGACGTGGACGCTAGCGCGGGAAAGCCAATCACATCACCTGCGGCGTAGATATTCGAAACAGAGGTCCGATAATTGCCGTCTACCGGAATGTAACCTCGGTCGTTGATCGCAAGGCCAGCCCTTTCCAGTGCGAGGCCGTCAATCGCAGCGCGGCGGCCTGCGGCAAACAGCGCCGCATCGGTCTCGAGCGTCTTGCCGCTCTTCATGGAGAGGCGCACGCCAACCGAAGAATTTTCGACTTTTACGGGCCGCTCGTTGAAAAAGAAGCGCATCCCGAGCGCCGTGAGCCGATCGCGGAGACGTTCAGAAATTTCCGCGTCGAGGAACGGCAACAACCTGTCTCGGCCATCGACCAGAGTGACTTCGACCCCCAGCGCCACGAAGATCGATGCGTATTCGCAGCCAATGACGCCGCCGCCAATGACCGCGAGGCTTTTCGGGATGCAATCCATTTGCAGAAACGTGTCCGAATCAAATGTGTGGATGTCATCGAAGGCGATCTCAGAAGGCCGATGCGGTTTCGATCCGGTGGCAATCAGAATGACCTCGCCGCGAAGTCTTCGCATACCGTCCGCGCCGTTGACCGTGAGGGTATGCGCGTCTTCAAATGCCGCCTGCCCGCGAACAAGCGCAATACGATGCAGTTCCAGATTCTTCAAAATGCGCTGCCGCTCCATTTCGACGACCGCGCGTTCATGGTGCATGAAATCCTGCACGGTCAGATTTTCCTTCAGTGAATAATCGATCCCGTATAGCCCCCGCTGCTTCAATCCGGAAAAATACAGCGCGGATTCGCGCAATGTTTTGCTGGGCACCGTGCCCGAGTTGATACAACTTCCGCCGACATCCGCTGCGCGCTCGATGACCGCGACTCGCTTGCCAAAATAGGCAGCCTGGGCGCCAGCTTTTTCACCGGCTGGGCCACAGCCGATCACAATCAGATCGAAGTTTTCGCTCGTTGCCACACCAACCTCCCGCAGCCCGCCAGTTCGCACCCATTCGGATCAAAGAGAGTGTAGAAGAAGAGCGCCATCTGAAAGGCAAATTCCTGCCGCGATTGTGCTGAAACGTGTCTGGCGTCGCAATTCGGCCTGGTCAGGAGGAAGCCCGCACGTTTTCGGTGGCTTCGAAAATGCCGGAATACCTATACTGGAGGCACCATACGGCCACGCCATTTCTCGAGAAGGAGCCCCTTATGTCCGACAATGATCTCCCGATCAGCTACCGCATCCGATTTGAGAAAGACCACGTCAGTGTGAAAGCCAGCTACGACCTCAGCGTGACCGTAGGCGGCCCCGCGCTCATCGCCGACTTTCAAATTAGTGTTGATGGAGCGAATTTAATCAGCGGCTTTCTTCCCGGCCAGACTGCGTTCAACGGCGCGAAATTCTGTACGCTTGCCGATCCAAATAAGGACGCGCCCGTTTCTTTCTCGATCTCTTCCAATCAAGACTGGAACGCCAGCGACAGCGACGTGCTCCGCGGCGACAAAGTCTATGACGAGACGGAATTCTCCAACTAACCTGGCCAGTCGAAATAAGACATTCATCTGGCGCGAAGCGGTCCGCTGAAATAAGATTTCCTGAAAAGAGCCTCCCAACCCCATTCTTGTCCTCGGCATCCTAAAAAACAGCAGTTGGGCCCACTTACACAAGGAGGATGTTGATGAAAATCAGATACGCCGTTTTGTTCGCCGCTGCTTTGCTCTTTTGCGGAGAGGTTGCAACGATTTCTGCACGCACAACCTCGCCGAAAAGCGCAAACGACAAGAGCACTACACAAGAAAAGGCCAAGCCGGCCGTTTACCACAGAATGGGAACCATCTCTTCCGTCACTGACTCGGATCTGGTTCTCGAACACAAATGGAAGGGCAAGGAAGAAAACACCACATTTGTTCTGAACTCCGACACCAAGAAAGAAGGAACTCTAAACAAAGGAGAAATGGCCACCGTTTACTATCACATGGACAATAAGCAAAGAATCGCCACAGAAGTCAAAATTAGCCCAGCGAAGTCCACAACGGAAACCAAGAAGTCCTGAACCGGCTTACAAACTTTGCCTCGAAAATAGAAGGGGGCGGGGCGAAGAACATAAGCTCGGCGCGAGTGGCGCGCCCCGCCCAAAACGTAATGCAGCATTGAATAAGATCCTGTCGACAAGCATAAGAGTCATCGAAAATCTGGTCCGCCAAGGCGTCATCCCGTCCGTAATGCGATCATGGGATCAAGCTTCGCTGCACGTCTCGCCGGAATGTAACTGGCCAAGAACGCCACGGTTAGAAAGAGCAGCGCGATCATGACGTATGTGGTGGGATCCCCAGCGCTGACGAGAAAGAGCTGGTCTCTCACGACTCGCGTGAGCGCAAAGGCTACCCCGACACCGATCGCGACCCCAACCGCGGCCAGAGCCAAACCTTGATTCAGCAGAAGTTGCAGAATGTGAATTCGGCGGGCTCCCATTGCTTGTCGAATTGCCAGTTCACGCGTCCTCAGTGATATCGAATAGGCGATTGCTCCGTAAATTCCAATGACAGCAAGCGCTAGAGCCACACTCGCAAACGAACCCAAAAGCAACATGGTTAGTCGCCGCTGTCCCAAAGTCGCCTCAAGAATGTCATCCATCGTGCTTGTGCTCGAGACCGGTTGATCCTGGTCAATCGACATCACCTGAGTACGCACCGCATCGGTGAATGTTAAAGGATCGCGCTCGGTGCGCACCGCAAGGTAGGCCGTTTGCGGCGCGTGCACCGATGTGGTGACATAGAATTCCGGCACAGGGACACTACCCAATCCTTGTTCCCGAACATCCCGCACAATGCCGACGATCTCCATCCCGCCCGTTCTGTCTATCCCCTCCCATATGCGCTGGCCGATTGGGTCCTGCCCAAGCGGGTAACTTGGCCAGAATTGAAGGGCAAAACTTTCGTTGATGATGACCGCGGGCTTTGCGCCCGGACCGTTATCCCGCAGTACAAATTCGCGGCCGCGCAGCAACGGAATCCCCAGAGTGCGAAAATAACCTGGTGTGACACTCTCGATCCGAGCCGGCATTCCATCGTCATCATTGCCAACAGGCCTGCCCTCAACCAACACGTTCGTTCCTAGCCACCCCTTTGTCGTTGGGAGGGACAACGCAACTGTGGCGCCGCGAACACCGGGCAGTGATTCCAGACGAGCGACCAGTTCGCGATAGAACGCTGTCCTTTTTTGGCTCGTGTCATACCTCGCAGGCGGCAACGAGATTTTCCCCGTCAGTAAATTCGCAGACTGAAACCCTGGATCGACGCTGCGCAGGCGGACAAAGCTCTTGATCAGCAGCGTCGCACCGATGAGTAATACGATTGAAAACGAAATCTGCCCAATTACCAGCAGGCCACGCACGCTCAAACCTAGTACTCCTTGTCGTGCTAGCGATCCATCTCCGGCAGCTGCACCGCTCTCCCGCAGTTCAGCAGCGAGATCCGCGTGTGCCACCTGAAGCGATGGAAAGAGTCCGAACAGAACACTAGCCGCGACGGAGAGAGCCATAGTGAATCTAAGCACCATGCCGTCAAGTCGAATATCTGCGACACGCGGCAGATTGGCTGTGCCAAAATGTTTAATCGCGTGCAAAAGGAAGGCCGCCAGCAACACGCCGACAGCACCTCCCGCGGCGGCCAGCGTAAGGTGCTCGACCAATAGTTGACGGACAAGCCGGCCACGGGCGGCTCCAACGGCCGAGCGCACCGCGAACTCACGGGAACGGGAGTTGCCCCTCGCAAGCAGGAGGCCTGCCACGTTGGCACATGAAATCAGCAGTATGAAGCCTGCCGCACCAAACAACATCCATAGTGTCGAGCCTATATTTCCGACAAAATAATCCTTGAGTGGTACCAGCCGCATTGTTACACCGGCTCCCGAATCTTGTCGGTCCGGATTTGCGAGAACGTACTGCTGGTTCAGCACATCCAACTCGGCTTGAGCCTGCGATAGGCTCACATTCGTTTTCAGTCTCGCAAACCCATCCAGGATTGTGAGCGAGGCTCCGCTGCGGACAACGGACCACTCCGCGGGCCTTGTAAACCATACGTCGGTGCCGGCGAAGGGAAATCCAAAACCATCAGGCAGGACACCGACAATTGTGTAGGGTATTGCATTGAGCGTAGCGGCCCTACCGACAACTTGCGGGTCGGCTTTAAACCGCTGCCTCCACAACTTGGCACTGATCATCGCCACCGGAGGTCCGCCAGGCGCATCTTCGTCCGAAAGAAAGCTGCGGCCTAACAATGGCTTCACGTTCAAGATGTCGAGAAAGTTTGCGGATACGCGCGCGCCCACCAAAGCCTCCGGTTCCCCATTGCCCGAGAGTGCCACGCTCTCTGGGAGCTTCAAGAACGCCCCGATTCCGTTAAAGGATACGGCCGACGCCCTCAGTTGTTGCACTCGGAAGAGCGAAAAGGCGCCATCGCGCTTGCTCCCACGCAGATCTTGTAATGACAACTGTACCAACCTCTCTGGATCGTGGTATTCGAGCGGTCTCAGCAAGACAGAACGAATCACGGTAAAAATTGCCGTATTGCCGCCTATTCCGATCGCCAACGTTAGTACAACCGCGAGAGTAAACGTCGGACTCTTGCGTATCGCTCTATAGGCACAGCGAACGTCCTGCCGGATCTCGTCGAGGAAATCGAGACTTTTCATGGGACACCGCCTCACAGGGCATGTAGAGCGCGACTAAAGTTATCCAAAAACTGTTGCAATCTGTTGTGGGAAAGTTGGGATGATCTCCCATCTCTGATTTTCCTTCAGAAAAAGCCTCCGATTTATGTGTGGCTCTGGCTGCCAGTAAATGAGGCAATGCTCAGTCAGAGCTGAAGGGAGTAATTCACTGTGATGGTGGTGTCCACCTCGATGGGTTCCCCATTCAGAAGGGTCGGTGTGTAGCGCCACTGGCTCACGGCTTCCACAGCGGAGCGAGCAAGCTCCGGATCAATTTGGCCATTCATGACGCGGAGAGAGAGCGGCTTGCCATCCATGCCAATAACAGCGTGAAGAACGACGGTGCCTTGCACGCCAGCCGATTTGGCGGATTCAGGGTACATCGGTTGAACCTTGTTCACGAGTTTGGCGGCCTCAACCGTGCCGCCGATTCCGAGGCGCGAAGGCTTGCCGTTCTTTTTCTCGGTAACAATGGGCTTTCCCCCGTTCTCGGGAACCACCATCACGTGTTCGGTGATGGCTCCAACATCCAGAGTGAAATTGGCAGTGAAATCGCGACCGGCATCGAGCGACACGTCCGCTTGGCGGTAAGTTTGAAAGCCGGGTTTGAGAACCTGCAACTCATAGTTTCCGGCGGGCAGCCCCGTAAAACTGAAATTGCCTTCGCGATCCGTTGTGGTCATGTCGGTCGTGTTGGCGGCGTGATTGGACATGACGATGGTAGCGTTAGCGACAGCCGCGCCGCTCGGGTCATGGACAGCGCCCGAGGTTTTGCCGGCGCGGTCTTGCGCCGACAGGCGGAGCGCGGCAAGTGGAAGCAGCAACGCAAGAGCTAGAAACGGAATCAGAAACTTCGTGCCTGGGGATAACTGACGGCGGTCAAGGGACGGATTCAACATGGCGGCAAATCTCCTTTCAAGATTTGTTGGTCGCGCGATGGCCAGAGCAGTGGACCATGCGCGGCCTGAGCTTCCGAGGGTCCTTGCGAGATCGAGGAGCTGGCTGGCGTAAACGTCGGGCGCGACGCCGGAGCGCAGGACGACGTCATCGCAAGCGCGCTCGCTCTCCTGCCGGAGCCGCGCGGCTGCCAACCAAACAAGTGGGTTAAACCAGTGGAAACTGCGCGCCAGCTCGGCGCAGATTTGCAAAAGCCAGTCGTGACGCGCGATATGTGCAAGCTCGTGGGAGAGAACAATGCGCCGCCGCTCGTTCGGCCAATTTGCCGCGCCCGCGGGGAGCACAATCACTGGATGGAAGATTCCCCAAGTCAGCGGCATCGCCAGTGCCTCGCTGCATTCCAGTAGGCGGACAGAACGGCCGATCTTCAGAGCTGCGGAGATCGTAAGAGTTTCGCGCATCCAATCGTCTTCGAAGAGAGGGGTTGCGCGTGCTGACAGCCACGTGAGGCGCGTCAGGCCCACAATCAGCCGGAAAAGGACAAATAACGCGCCAAAAGCCCACAGGAGGGCAGATGCGCTCGCCCACGTGGGCAGATAGAACGATCCGGGCGTGACGTGGACAATTGTGGCGGGAATAGTTTGCGCGGCCAAGTTTGCTTCGCCCCGGTGCGGCGTGCTCCAAAATGCAGCGGAGCCCCCCAACACGAAGGAATGCCACGACGGAAGGAGAACTGCCAGCAGGGGCAAGAGGAGCATGGCCAGAATCGCGGCCGCCCACACGTGATGGCGCACGGCGGAGGAGGCGCGCCGCAGGGTGGCGACAATTGCCCATGCACAGGCAAGGAGAAGAGTCGTCTTGATGCAACAAACAAGTACGAATGCGAGGCCGAATTCTGAATCGGCGAGGAAATGCATGACTATTTCTCCTTCCGTCCCTTCGAAATGAGGCCAGCAATGCGGTCCAGCTCCTCGGTGGAGATGCGCGTCACCTCGCCGCCCAGAAGTGCGGCGACGACTTTTTCGGTGGACCCGTCGAAGAATGTCTCGACGAGATGTCGAAGCGCGGACCGCCGGGCAACTTCGCGCGGCACGGCGGGCACATAAACGTAGCGCAGGCCGTGTTCTTCATGGCGAACATGACCCTTTTCTTCGAGGACCCGGAGCTGCGCGCGCACGGTGGAATAGCTGAGCTTGCCGGCGATCTCTGCCAGCACTTGCCCGACCGAGGCGCGCTCGAGCTTGTAGAGGATGTCCATAATCTGGCGTTCGCGGCGGGAAAGTGCGGTCGGTTTGGGTTTTGGGCTCATGTGCTATTTTTCTAGCATATATGCTACGAAACTAGCAGGTGCGCATTCCTGTGTCAAGACAATTTTCTAAGAAGCTTCGGGCATCTTTGTAGTGCGTTTCTTGCGAGGCGGGAGCAAACACGGGGCGAGCCGGATGGGATCTCCGTACGTTTGGTAACTGAATGCCTGCGCCATGCGTAGTAACATCGAGAGGCGATGATGACGACCGGAAATGGTGTGGCTGTTCGGGCCGAACGCGTTTCCCGGCAATACGAGATGGGCTCCACGGTAATTCGCGCGGTGGACGACGTTACGCTCGAAGTACGCTCGGCAGAGTTCGTGGCTCTCTTAGGCAGCTCTGGGTCGGGAAAATCAACGTTGCTAAATCTGATGGCCGGGCTGGACCGCCCGACAGGCGGCGCGATTTTCGCGAATGGCAAAAATCTATCGGAAATGAGCTCGCTTGAACTAGCGCGCTACCGAAGCCTGACCGTCGGGATGGTTTTTCAATCCTTTAATTTGCTCCCGCGAATGACGCTCGAAGAAAACGTGGAATTGCCTCTGCGCCTGGCCGAAGTAGATCGCAGTGAGCGCGGTAAACGCGTCCAGGAAGCGCTCGAGCGCGTGCACCTCGAAAAGCGGCTAGGCCACCGCCCAAGCGAAATGTCCGGCGGGGAGCAACAGCGTGCAGCACTCGCGCGAGCGCTCGTAAACCGCCCGACGCTGCTTTTTGCCGACGAGCCGACGGGAAATCTCGACAGCGCCACCGGCGAATCCATCATGCTCCTGCTCAAAGAAGTCCAGCAAACGCTCGGAATGACCATCGTCATGGTGACGCACGAACGGCCTCTTGCGGAGCGTTTCGCGGATCGCATCGTCGCGCTTGCGGACGGCAAACTGGTCAGCGACGGGGTGAAATCATGAAGGCTGGCGACCTCGGCGAGCTCGCGTTGCGCAATCTGCGAGAAGCTGTCCTAAGAAATTCCCTGACCACTCTCGGCGTCGCGGTCGGCGTCGCGTCGCTGGTTGCCATGCTTTCTCTGGGTGTTGGCCTGCAAGAGCTGGCCACAAAACGCCTATCCAATTCTGGACTCTTCGATACCGTCATCGTCACCCAGCGCAGGGCTTTTGAGGGCATGCGGCGGGCGTCGAATCCCGCGCCAGAAACGCCCGCACGCGAGCTTGATGAGGATGCGCGAAAAGAGCTGGAGCGCCTCCCGAACGTGGTGGAAGTCTACCCACAAATCCGTTTTCCCACCGAGGTTCGCTACAATGGAACTCCCTTTTCCACAATCGTAGCGGGAGTGCCGGCGTCCGCCCAACAGACTGGTGCGTACGACGGAATTCAAGGTAGTTTCTTTTCGAGCCAGAATGCCGATGAAGCAATTTTGCAAATCCAATTGGCAAAGGATTTGTCTCCGCAGCCGGCCACTCTGATCGGCAAAGATTTAGTCGTGCGTTACGCAGAGCGCGAAGCGCTGCCGCCGCAAATTTCCGCGAGTGAAGGCGGCGGCAAAACGAATACTGAGGATGCGGGCTCAGGCGGGTTTTCAATCGTCCCGCGCGAGAAAAAATTGCGCATCGTTGGAATTGTCGAGACGGAACCAGCGGCGGGCTTCGGCGGATTCGGCAGCGGACGCTTGCTGATTCCCCTCGACGTGGCGTCTACTCTTCGCGCCGCTCAGGTAAACGATCTGCGCGATGCCGTCCGCGCCGCAAACGGAAAACAGAGCTACGCAAGCCTGACGGTTCGCGCAAAGAGCCCCCTACAAGTGGAGGGCATCGAAACGGCCATCAAAGCGATAGGCTTCGGCACGTTTTCTCTTTTGGATGCCACGAAAAACTTGCGGCTTTTTTTCACTATCTTCGATCTTCTCCTCGCACTTTTCGGCAGCCTCGCGCTGGCAGTGGCGACGCTTGGAATCATCAACACATTGGTGATGGCCATTCTGGAGCGGCGGCGCGAGATTGGTATTTTGAAAGCGCTCGGTGCGGCCGATCGCGACGTCAAGCAGCTCTTTTTTGTCGAAGCCGGTGTAATGGGCCTGCTCGGCGGAATGTTTGGCGTGGTGTTTGGCTGGCTGATTGGTAGGGCCTTGACCTGGGGTACAAATATCTATTTGCATCGCCAAAACTTGCCCTCGGCACATGTTTTTTCCGTGCCGTGGTGGCTTGTGCTGGGAGCAATTGTGTTCGCGGTGGCCGTCAGCCTTGCGGCGGGACTCTATCCGGCTTCGCGGGCAGCCCGGCTGAACCCCGTCGAGGCCCTGCGGTATGAATAAAATCGTGCGCGCCGTGCTGGGGGCGCTGCTGCTGGGTTACTTTGCAACTGCTTTCCTGGCTCCAACCGCACAAGCTACAGGCCGCGCCGAATGCGTTTCGGTGCCAAGCAAAATCCTGCGCCGCTCCGTTCCCTACTGCGTTCTTCTCCCCCCGAGCTACGACACCGAGAAAACGCGCCATTATCCCATCCTCTATCTTCTCCACGGCTTGGGCGACAACGATCAGATGCTCATCCATTCCGGCGGAATGAACCTTGTCGAAGACCTGTGGGAGCAGCATCAGCTGGGCGAATTCTTGATCGTAACGCCAGCCGCAGGCGCCAGCTTCTACATCAACTCGCGTGACGGCCGCCATCGCTACGAAGATTTCTTCCTCAGAGAATTTATACCGGGCGTCGAGAAGCGCTACCGCGCCGAGTCAGCCCGCAATTCGCGCGCTATTGCAGGCATTTCCATGGGCGGATACGGTGCTCTCCACATCGCTTTTCAGCATCCCCAGCTCTTCGCAGCGGTGGGCGCACTCAGCCCCGCACTGATCGAAAAGCTTCCCAATATCAGCTCACAAGATTCTCGCCAGCTGAGCGTACTCCGCGTCCTCAGCAATGCCTTTGGCTCACCCTTCGACGCCGCATTTTGGAAACAAAATGACCCTATCGAAATCGCCCGTACGGCGAATCTCAAAGGTCTAAAAATTTATTTTGATTGCGGCTCGGAAGACGACTACGGCTTCGACGCCGGCGCCCAGGCTCTGGACAAGCTCCTTACATTGCGCCGCATCCCCCACGAATTTCATTTGTATCCCGGCGGCCATGATTGGACCTATTTCGCGGCGCATCTTCCCGCTCTCCTACAGTTTGAATTTCGCGCCTTCCAGCCCACTTCCTCCCGCCAACACCTCGCACGATAAGCCCGGCCGCGAATTATTGAGAATCGAAATATTATTTCCAGCTTCTGTGGCATCGTAAGAGGCCGCCCACAAGAAACGGCGTTCCGGCTAGCGCGTCTAACATTACGTCGATCGAGAGAAACCATGGACACACTCCTTCAAAACCTGCGGCAAGCTTTTCGAGCATTGCGCAAGAATCCCGGTTTCGCCGCCATTGCGATTCTGACGCTCGGGCTGGCTATCGGCGCCAATACCGCCATTTTCAGCGTTGTCGAAAATGTCCTGCTGCGTCCGCTTCCCTACCCTGATCCGTCGGCGCTCGTTCAAATTTGGAATACTTACCTACCCGCTTTTCCCCAAGTCCCCAACTCCTCCGGCGATTTTCAGGATTTCCAGCGCCAAGCGAAAAGTTTTTCTCAGATGGCTTCGTACGTGGACATCCCCCGCGGATTTAATCTCACCGGCGAAGGCCAGGCCGAGCGCCTGGAAGCCCGTCTTGCAACGTCTAGCTTGTTTCCAATGCTGGGAATTCGTCCAGTTGCAGGGCGCACGTTCACTCCGGAAGAAGACAAGCCAGGCAGCGCCCCCGTCGTGTTGATCACCCACCGTTTCTGGCAAAGTCATTTCGGTTCCGACCCTTCCGTCGTCGGACGCACTCTCACCCTCGACGGAAGTGGTTACACCCTCGTGGGAATTCTCCCCGCGGAGTTTCGTCTAGCGCCAACAACGGACATCTGGATGCCCGTCAGCCAGTACGGTGACGATTTGACCAGCCATCTCCACCACGAATTCAACATCGTCGCGCGCCTAAAGCCCGGCGTCACGATAGCGCAAGCCCAAGCAGAGCTCGACGCGCTGAATCGCCAGGAGGACCAGGCTTTTCCAGACACGCATAAAAATTGGGGCGTACTCGTGAAGCCGATGGAAGACGCCTCCGCCGCAAAAATGCGCGTCGCGTTGTTGGTGCTCCTCGGCGCGGTCGGCTTAGTGCTGCTCGTAGCCTGCGCCAACATAGTGAATTTGCTCCTCGCCCGCAACGCGGCCCGGCAGAAAGAGATCGCCCTCCGGGTAGCGCTCGGCGCAAACCGCTCGCGCCTGCTCGGACAGCTTCTCACCGAAAGCACCGTGCTCTCGCTTCTCGGCGGCGCGCTTGGCGTATTCCTCGCCGCCGCCGGGCTTCGCCTACTCGCCGCTTTTGTTCCCTCCGATCTCCCAAGCATAAAATCGGCAAATCTCAATGGCTGGGTGCTGAGCTTCACGCTCGCCGTGAGTTTTCTAGCAGGCATCTTCTGCGGCCTAATCCCCGCGATGCAATCTCTAAAGCAAGACCTGCACGGCATATTGAAAGAAGGAACAAGAACCTCGGGCACAGCCGCCGGCCAAAAAATCCGCAACCTCCTGGTCGTCTCCGAAATTGCCCTCGCGCTCATCCCCTTGGTCGGCGCCGGCTTGTTGATTCGCAGCTTTCATCAACTGATGGAAGTCAGTCCCGGTTTTCAGAGCGATCACATCTTGACGATGGAGGTGGACCAGCCGCAGTTGCCGCCCGCCGCCCTCAACAAATTGACCACTGAGCAGCAGATTGCTCTCGCCCGCAAACAATCCCTGCAATTCGATGAGTTAGCCGAGAAGCTTCAGTCCTTGCCAGAAACAAAAACCGTCGGGGGTATTAACGTGCTGCCCCTCGGTTCAGCGATGCGCTCTGCGTCTAGATTTGTCGTCGAGGGCCAGCCGCTTCCTGCAAATGGAGCGCGTCCCGTTGCGGAGACGCGCGGAGTAAGCCCCGGTTATTTTGCCGCGGTGGGGATTCCGCTGCGTATGGGCCGCCCGCTGGACGCCCACGATTACGCCGGCCCAAATATCGTCATAAACGAAACGATCGCGCACAGATTCTGGCCTGGTGGCGATCCCATCGGCAAGCACGTCAACCTCTGCTCGTTCGACCCCACTCCATGCTGGTCCAACATCGTTGGCGTAGTCGGAAATGTCCATCAATATGGCCTCGACGCCGCGCCAACGTTGGACATCTATTACACCGGCGGCTGGCCCCAATATACTGTGATCCGTACCGCGTCCGATCCGGCGCAACTAGCACAAGCCGCCACTAGCGAAATTCACAAATTCGATCCGAACCTGCCCGTCACCCACGTCATGACGCTCGACAATTTGCTCGCCGATTCCGTCTCCCCCCGCAGATTCTCCACCTTTCTCCTCGGCGTCTTCGCCGGCCTCGCGCTTGTCCTGGCCGCGATGGGCATCTACGGTGTGATGAGCTACGTCGTCAGCTTGCGCACCAACGAAATCGGCATCCGCATGGCTCTCGGCGCTCAGCCCCGCGACATCTGGCGGCTGGTAGTCGGCCGCGGTGCACAGCTCGCCCTCGCGGGTGTCCTCCTTGGATTGGTCGGCGCCTTTGCCTTGACCAAACTAATTTCGAGTCTGCTCTTCGGCGTCAAGCCCACCGACCCAATCACCTTCGGTGCCGTAGCAATTCTCTTGGTTAGCGTGGCGTTGCTCGCTTGCTACGTCCCCGCCCGCCGAGCCATGCGCGTAGACCCCATGGTCGCCTTGCACTACGAATGATTTGATGGAAGTTATAGGATCAGCCGGCAAAGCAGAACGGGCGGTTCTTCCCTCTGTGGTGTACCACTCAAGCCAGGCAGAACTCATTCTCCGGGCATTTCCGTCCGATACAAAATCTACAAAACCTGCGACATATAAGGCGGCAGAGGACTCTCTTGTCCAGCGATCACTCTCCATCCGCTTCCACCATTTATGTACACATGCATGGCCCGCATCTGGCTGTTGACGAATTGCCCCCTCACGTACCCCCGCGACGACCACAGACACGTTGCCACTGCCGAATCCCTGAAAATCCGCACCTTGATGTCCACCACGTTGAAGGACTGGTATCGAATTGCAGTCGATTCCACGGCGTTAATGAATCCATTCTTGTTGACGGGCTCCCCACGCGAAAGCGTCCCCGCAAAATCATCGCTGTAGACTCGCCGGAAAAACGTTCCGTCGTTGTGCTGGATGGCATTCGCCGCTTCTCTTTCCAAATTGACGATCTCCTGCCTCTCCATGTCAGGGTCGTTCTGCGGCGTGACGCGGCAACGTTTGTAGCAATCGGCTACTTCCTCATTCTGAGGGCTCCACGCCGGGAAAAGTGCCAACCACATTGCAACCAGAGCTACAACCTTATACATGGCGAGAAGCCTCCTCCGATAAATCCAGACATTTCGACGATGTCTTCACTCTCCATACCGTATATCGAGGTTGTCATGCTTGGGGTGAAGATGACTCAACATCTGATGGATTCGTGCCGAATTGCTCAACCCGGTTGTTGGAAGAAGAGCTATCCTCCGTACGGTCACAATTCCCCCGCAAGAATGTTATCCGGCATCGGCTCTCAAATTTTTTGATTCGCTGCATTCATGATTTGCGTAACGAGGCTCGGACCGCTTGGGTGTACATTCGCCAAAACCGGGACGTAAAAGTGGCACCTCCGGGTCAAGCCGCCTGATCTGAAGTGGGGCCGTCTTCCACAACCGGTTCAGGCTAGCGCGCCAAGGAGTCCTCTATGCTGATGCGAACAAAAAAGCCGTGGACCATCGCCATCATCGCTACTTTGCTTGTAGCCGGGCTCATGCTTGGGAATGCATCCGCGCAAAAAGCAGCGGTTCCCAAGCCGCAGGATAGATTAGCGATGGGTGAGGACGGCGTCCGCCAATTGCTGGCCCTTATGGACACCGACAAAAAGGGCATGGTCTCCAAGCAGGAGTTCATGAAATTTATGGAAGCGGAATTCGAAAGACTGGATAAAAACAAGAAAGGCGCGCTGAACGCCAAGGAACTCACTCAATCGAGTTTGACGGTAAACCGTTACGTCGGAAAGTAACGGCGCTATCTCGTAGCCGGAATTACAAAAACGCCTGTCTCTGATGACGGCGCTCGCAATCTTCTAGCCCCCGCTCCAACGCTTCGAGCGTCTAGAATTTCACCAGAATGGACAGATCGATAAACGACTCATTCTTCCGAAGATCCGGGAACCAAACGCTGCTAATTCCTCCGCCGCACGACGCTTCCGCGGGAATCAGGGAAAGCTGGCCTGAAGAGCTTCCGTTGCTGCATACATAGTATTGAGGCGATCCGTTATTCCCGCCAGGCGGCGTGATCCCGCCCGCGCCGGTCCAATAGGGCACGCTGGCGTGCCGATAATCATATTCGGCGCGGAATGTAATATACTGTTTTGGCATATAGTCAAAGGTGAATGAAGAATCCCAAGCCTTATATGGATCGCCGGGGTTTCCCGTGAAGTACGGCGAATTCGTCGCCGCGGAGATCGCGGTTTCTCCGTTGATCGGCGGAATGAGTACCAAATAACGTCCCGGATTGTTGATTTGCCCGCCCCCGACCGTTATTCCGAACAAATCACTATGGAACCAGAACCGGTTGTACGCCATATATCCGATGAAGCTCTGCTTCGGTCCGCCTTTCCTATCGCCATAGCAGCTCACCCCGGAGCCGTATTCACAGCCCAAGTC
Organism: Candidatus Acidiferrum sp.; assembly: GCA_049792735.1. GTDB lineage: Bacteria > Acidobacteriota > Terriglobia > Acidiferrales > UBA7541 > Acidiferrum. The sequence continues at coordinate 37,695 of JBARBE010000224.1, read as the reverse complement.
CCCGGTCAGCGAAAATGCCATCTTGTCCAGCGTTTTTTCTGGCTTGTCGTAGTATTTGACCTCCACGCTGTCGTCCGTGTGAATCCGGCTGCGGCCCTTTATGAAGAGGTCATCCTCGCCCACTCCATAGTTATTCGAAATAATGTTGATCCACGGCTTCGGAGTCCATTTAATCTGCCCGCCCACACCCGGCATGTGGTTGGCTGAAGCGTACGACTGCCATCCATTGATAAACCACGGCTCAATTTTCAAATGTGCGGTCGGAAAAATCTGCACGCGCACTCCATTAAAAAACCATGGCGTATTCGATGAAACGAAAGAGGGCTGGTACGCCCAATTATCAAAATTGTAGTAACTAAACAGCCCGATATAAGACAGGAAGATCCCCGCGTCCACATTCACCCCATGTAGCACGTTGAAGTGGTACCCGCCATATGCTTCCGCTAGGTATCTATAGGCAGTGTCCAAATCCCATTGCCCATGCGCCGGACTAGCGTCATTCCGTGGAGTCGTCGCGGAGTACATACCATACTGCGTCATGAACCTGCCCCGGACGTTGTCAAAGTGGAAGTCCCCGCCCAGCCCAAGCTGCTCCAACTGCACCTCGTAGGACCGGAACAGTTCGCTGGATCCGCCGATCGTGTGGTCGCTTGGATGGTTGAAGTCGGCCACATAATTCGTGTCGAATCGGATTTCCGGTGTAAAAAATTTCGAATCCCAATAAATCTCTTTGGTGCGCGGGCTTCCGTTCAGCCACGTCCAATCCGCATCCGAAAAGGGTTCGACGTATCCAGGCTTCGCGGCCGTCGCAACCGCCGCCGTGCTAGTTGCTGCCGACTGATCCTGACTGGGCGAAACAGCGGCGACAGCACCTGGCGCCACTGTACTTGCGTTCATCGCAGGGCTGGTGGCTTCCGCCGGCGAACCCATGCTAGCCCCAGCCGTGTTCGTGCCAATCGCGCCAGTCGTGGGGCCAGCCATCGTTCCATTCGTGCTGACTGCCCCAGCGGGAGCCGCCGACGCTCCCCCAGGCTCTTTCGCTTCGAGCTCCGCCACGCGCCTTTCCAGCTGTTCGACGCGGTCCAGGAGCATGCGCTCGCGCTCCGTCAAGCCAGCGTCGGCTGCATTCGTCTTCGCAGCCGCGGTTTTGGCAGCGGCGGGGTTCTTGTCTTTCTCATCGTCGGCAAGCAGCCGTCCCGGAGCCGCACTCGCACAAAGCACCGCAGTCAATATCGTCAAAACAGGAAATTTTCTCAGTGAGAACGCGCGCATATATCTCTCTCCAATACTCGCTGCCTGGCAACGGGATTCTCGTTGGTGGTTTTGGAGCGTCTTTCAAGGGCACAGAACGCCGTCTCGTTGCCAAAAAAGGGTAGCTTGGGAGGTGTTAAAAAATCATAAGCAGCCTGATAGGTTTTCGTAAGTGGAAATTACCGATCGGCAGAAAAGCTAGCGTCGCAGGGGCGCGGCAGGATCGCGTTGGGAAATCTCCGATGCCACTTCCCGCGCCTCTTCATGGATCAATCCGTTTGTGGCAAGTATCACTGGCCCGCCCAGTTGATACGGCTGCCCCGCAAAATCGCTGACCTTACCCCCTGCTTCCTCAATCAGCAGAACCCCGGCAGCGGTGTCCCACGGCTTGAGTCCGAACTCCCAGAACCCATCAAATCGCCCCGCCGCCACGCTCGCCAAATCCAAAGCGGCGGATCCGTCGCGGCGCACCCCATGCGATCGCAGCGTAAAATCCCAATAATAATGGATGTTTGGAGTTGCCAGCCGTTTGTGCACCGGAAAACCAGTACACAGAAGGCTCGTCGAGAGCGTGTCCACCTTCGAAGCGAAAATCCTCTTTCCGTTCAGCGTCGCCCCTCCGCCCCGCGCGGCCGCAAACAGCTCCTCATAAAACGGGTTGTAAACCACCCCCGCCAGCAGCGCTCCTCGCTGCGCCAGCGCAATCGAAACCGCAAAGCAAGGATACCCATGCGCAAAATTCGTAGTGCCATCCAACGGATCGACATGCCAGCGAAATTCCGAGCCGCCTTCGTGGCCGCTTCCCTCTTCCGCCGCTATCGAGTGTTCCGGGAAATACTTCGTCAGCCGCGCCACAATCGCCTGCTCGGAGCGCTTGTCCGCTTGCGTCACCAGATCGACGTCGCCCTTGTACGCAATCTGCACTGGCCGGTCAAATTCCTCGCGCAGGATCTTCCCTGCTTCCTCGGCAATTTCAATGGCGGCGTTGAGGTAATCCTTGCTCATGGAGAAATGCATACCGTCACGCTTTCACGGATTCGCGGCGAAACGGTGTGACCTCCACTCTATCACCTGCGCTAATTAAAATGCTGCCTCCGCATTAGACCTATTTAATAGCCTGACTTTTTTCGAGGATCCCCTCTGTTTTCTTGCATTATCTCCTGGGCATCCGCGCTAAAATAAGCACCCGTCCTGAATGCGAGGTGCTTCATGTCTAAAATGTGGAAGTTCGGCTCCGCTGCAACTCTTTTTGTGCTTCTTCTCCTTTCTTTCGGCCCAACGCGCCTTCCCGCCCAGGACGGCAAAGCCATGGGCGGAGTGACTTTTGACGGCGATACCCAATTGGACCGAGACTCCGGTATCTGGATCGACGGCGATTATGTCGGCTACGTGAAGGAATTCCGCGGAAAGAAGAACGTGCCCCTGTTGCCTGGCAAGCACCATATCGTCGTGAAACAGAAAGGCTATCAGGATTTAACGCGCGACATCGACATCCAGCCAGGCCAAATCCAATCGATTGAAGTCTCCATGCAAATGATCCCCGGGGCCACGGTTCCAGACGTCACCGCCGAGCTGAAAATCTCTGCTCAGCCCAAACGCGCGGCTGTCTACCTCGATGGCAGCTACATCGGCCCCGCCAGCCAGCTTGGCGGTCACTTTCACTCCCTGCTCGTCGGCCCCGGAAAGCACAAGATCAAGATCGAGCTACCTGGCTATCAGACGTTTGAAACCGAAATCGACGTGGTCGCCGGACAAAAGGCTCAGGTAAAAACGGAATTGATCAAGTCCGACACCGGCCAAAACGCCCCGGACACCAAGAAGCCGCAATAGCTACTCGGCCCCCTTTCAGTGGCCCAGCGTAAGCCGCCTTCCGCACTTAGGCTCTTTTGCCCAGTCGTTCCTCGGACTTGCTGCTGCGGCTTAGCCCGCATATCCGCCAGCCACTCAAGATGTGAAGACCCATTTATTTTTCGCTTGCAAAAAACTATCGGCAGGAGTAATATTAGAGCCAGGTAATACTACGGATTTCGCCTGGGCCACGCTCCTTTTTCTTTTCCGCGACAACACCAGCTATTGCAAGAAAGTGGGTCGAGAAGCCACTAGGTTTCAAGGCAGGGTTAATCACCGGCAAGAATATCAAAATAAAGACCTTGTAAGTCCTTTAGAATGATATTCTTTGCAAATCCCCTCGGCCTAACCCTCATGTTTTGATATTCTTATGAAAAACAGGGGGTAGGGGTAGGCTGACTCCTTCCCATTCTCAACGAACACTTTCGATTCGCTCTCGGCTTATTGCGGCCCGGTTAAATACGTCTTTCGGGCGCGTACGTGGTAATCGCCGTTCAGCACCTTAACCTCGACATTCCGGTAGGTATTCGCGGGACCGCGAGGGGTCGGATAGTAGCCCAGCCGGTATTGTGTTCGCAACTCGCGATCAATTACGTCGAAAATCGTGTCCAACTCCTGCGGCGTATCGGGATAGAACATGTCTCCCCCGGTCGTCTCTGTGATGGTTTCGAGCGCATGCTCGCCCGCAGTGTTGCGTCCGCTTTCATTTTTCACCGGACGAATCACGATTGTATAAAGCAGCGCGTCCGAGCGAACCGCTTCTTTCCGCGTGGCGTCGAAATCGGTCCGGCTGGTAGTCTCTCCCGCGTCCGTAATCAATATAATGACCCTGCGCCGCTCGTCGCCACGCCGCTCGAGCGCCCGCGATCCGAGAAGGATAGCGTCATAGATCGAAGTCCCCGAGCCAGGCGGAATTTTGCGCACCGCAGTCTGTAGCGCAGGCACATTGTCCGAGAACCCGGCAAGCTGCGTGACATTTTCGTCGAACGAGAAAACCGAAAGCCGATCGCCCGGACGCAACACCTGACGAATGAAATGCGCTGCAGCCTCTTTCTCGAAGCCAATTTCCATGTTCGCGCTCAAGCTCGAATCAATCATCAGCGCGAGGTCCAGCGGCAACTTGGTTTCCGATTCAAACACCTCGATCTTCTGCCGCACGCCTTCTTCAAACACTTGAAAAGCTTCGACCGGCAGATCCGGCGCGGGCCGGTTGTGCTCATCCAGAACGCTCGCCAAAATGTTGACCAGGTCTACCTTGACCTTAATCTGCCCGCGCTGATCCTCGGCGTCGACAGGCGGCCTCAGGGCCGGCACAGGCGTTGGCACAATGCTCCCGGGCGGTGGAGGCGACGGCAGCGTGGGCGGCACAGGCGCCGGAGCATTCGCGGAAGAGGAACTCGCCGGCAGATTCGGCTTCGGCTGCGCCCATGGCGGCCGGTCAGGCTTGTTCTGGGAGAGAACACTCCCTGCCAGAAACAGTGCCGCCAGAAAAGCCACGGTTGCGGCAAGCGCACGAGGGGGTGTCGAGATCATTGATTCATTAGGATGCGGGTTTCGCCGCCCGTGTCTCCGGGGGCGCAGGAGGCATTTCGCCATCCGCCCAGACGGCCCCATCCTCGAAGTACTCCTTCTTCCAGATGGGGACGGTCCGCTTTAGCGTGTCGATGGCAAAACGGCAAGCATCGAACGCGGCTGGTCGGTGCGCCGAGCTGACTGCAATAAAAACGCTAGTCTCGCCGATTTCAAGCCGCCCAAGCCGATGCGCGATAGCCACGAGGTGAATGGGAAATTTCTCGTGGGTCTGCCCGGCGATCTCGCGGATTTTCCCGAGCGCCATGGTTTCATAAGCCTCGTAGTCCAGATAAAGCGTCCGCCGTCCGTGAGAATGATTCCGCACGCAGCCATCGAACGTGACGACAGCTCCATCTTCCGCAGCCCGAACGTGCCGGATCAGAGTTCCCGGATCGATGGCGTCGCGCACAAGAAGCAGCAAATCGGGCTGTAGCAGCTTGGTCATAGTGAGCAAAACTATCCGCCGCTGACAGGCGGAAGGAAGGCAACCTCATCTCCGGAATGGATCGGCGTGCTCCACGCCGCAAATTCTTGATTGCGCGAGGCAACCAGCGAGGCGCGAAAGCGCGCCAACTCAGGGTGATGCTCTCCGAAGTGAGAGAAGACGGTTTCAATGGAAGCTCCGTCGGGAAGATCCACCGAGTCCTCGGCGCGCCCGACAATCTCTTTCAGCCGGCCGAAGAAAAGCACTTTGACGCGTGCTATATGCGAAGGAGCGCTCACCAGAGAATTGTAACCCGTCAAACAGCATGGAGCCATAGCGTGAGCGCTTAGCGCCAACCCCCGCGGGATTCCGCATGTGTCCGTACTTTTCACCTGAAAAGACCTCTCCAGGATTTTCGAGCGCTTGACCGATGAACAATGCTTGCGTAGCGTCTAGATAGAATGGATTCGGAAAGTGGTCATGGCTAATCGAGCGAAATCGCAATGAAAATTCTCGTGACGGGATCAAGCGGATTGGTTGGCGGCGCGCTGGTGCCCGTGCTGGTGAAAGCGGGCCACACGGTTTGCAGACTTATCCGTCCAGGAAGCGTCACGAACGATATGGAGAACGACGGTTTTCAAGTCGCGTGGAATCCCGCGACGGGAGAACTGGGTGGCGCCGCCGTAGGCGCGGACGCCGTAGTAAATCTCGCCGGCGCATCCATCGCCGGCGGCCGCTGGACCGCCGCGCGCAAAGCGGAATTGCGCTCCAGCCGCGTGGATACGACACGCGCGCTAGTCACTGCTCTGGCGAAAATGAATGCTCGTCCAAGAGTCCTCGTCTCCTCATCCGCGATTGGCTTTTACGGAGATCGCGGCGAGGAAGTTCTGACCGAAGAAAGCCAGCCCGGCAACGATTTTGTCTCCGCCATGGCAAAGGAATGGGAAGCCGAAGCCCTAAAAGCGGAAGCCATCGGCATCCGCGTCGTGCTCGCTCGTTTCGGCGTCGCTCTCACGCTCAACGGTGGCGCGCTCCCGAAGATCATGCTGCCTTTCCGTTTTTTCGCCGGCGGAAAAATTGGCTCGGGTAAGCAGTGGATGTCCTGGATCGCTCTCGATGACGCCATCGAAATTTTGCGTCTCGCCCTTGAAAACGGAGAGGTCCGAGGCCCCATCAACCTAGTCTCTCCGCAACCAGTCCAAAACGCCGAGATCACGAAAACTCTAGCCAGGGTGATGCATCGCCCAGCCATCTTCCCTGCACCCGCATTCGTCTTGCGCCTGATGCTCGGCGAAATTGCCGACGCCCTGCTCCTCTCCAGCCAGCGCGTCTTGCCCAAAAAACTGGAAAGCCTCGGCTACCGCTTCTTGCACCCAGAACTGAATGGTGCTCTCGCAGCAATATTCGATGCCCCGTAAGCTCTACTACACGGCCTACTTTAGAACGTTAAGTGTGATGTCCACCTTGAGCACACGCCCCGTAACAGGGTCGGTCGCGACGGTCGATTGGATAGTCTGTCCATCGCGAATTAGTAAGTTTGCCTGCGTCCGGAATTCCTGAACGACGGGCTGGGCGCTCGAGATTTCGCTTCCCCCAACAGTTGCGGACTTCCCTTCCGTTCCCGGCACATAGACGGAAGATCGTTGCACGCCCAACCTCAAGAGGAATCGTCCGTCGCTGGTTTTCTCTGCCTGACCGTCAAGCTTGGTGCCTACGTCCAGATACTGGAATTGCTTCACGCCCGTGTTGCTCGAGGTTTCTATCGGCACGCGCAGTCCCATACGCACCGCCGCCGGCGACCCGCGGTCGTCTGCGTTCACGAGAAACGTGTAGGGTAGATTGCCGGTTCTCTTTTCGCCGTCAAATTCTGTAAAGACGACTTCCACTCGCAGAGGAGTAATTATTCGCTCGGCTTCGGCCAGCTTCGCGGCGTCCGAAGATTTCTCTTTCTCTTGCGCCAGCACGCTTGGGAGTGCCACTACCAATAGTGCCAGCATTACCGCCAGAATCGTTTTCTTCATGGAACGCTCCTTTATTAATTTTCAAAATGGTCTAACGTCCAGCTTTCTCATCCGGCGCTGTCGATTTCGTTGCAACGTCCGGGAGCGGTTTGATCTCGATGGGCGTGATATCGAGTGGAGAAACCTCTAATGTCTCCAAGGGCTTTTCAGGTTTCTCGGCAAGCAACGCATCGCCTTGAACTTCGCGTCGCCGCAGTTTCGCGAGCAGATCATCGAATGCCCGCTTCTGTCCCGCAGGAATTAATACTTCAGCTTCCACGGCCGCGGCATCAACAGCAGGCGCGGTTTTGAGTGCTCCAACTCGAATGTGATTTCGCGCCGCCCGGGCCATTTCTTGCGGAGCAATGGCCGGAGTCGTCGGCGGATTCGCGAAGGGTGGGACATTATGCGCGGACGGGATCGCCAGTGGGATTGGTTCGACGCCAACTCGCGCGGACTTGCGAGCAAGAACGAACGCAAAGACGAGAGCTGTAGCGACAGCAACCCCGGCAAAGGCCAGAATCCAGGAGCGGTGCGAGACAGGTTGCTCCGATAGCTGGTCCCGCACCCGTGGTAGCAATGACGCTGGCGCTTCAGCGTTGGCTGTGGCGTGCAGGCCCGTGTCGATGGCAGCAAAGAGCTGCTGTTCTTCAGTAAGCGCGGCGCGGCAGGATGCGCACGCCTCCAGATGCGAACGCAGTTCGCGAGACGGCGCAGAACCCGCTGTCGCAGCATCGATCAGCGCTTCTCTATAGTCTTCGCATGGCATCGCAATTTCTCCGCTAACTGTTTTCGAGCAAAAAACAATCTCGATTTCACGGTCCCGACCGGCAGCCCAAGCATCTCCGCCACTTCTTCCAGCGAATGCCCCTGCATGGCTGCCAACAAGAGTACGAGCCGGTGCTTGTCCGGCAGCTCGTCCATGGCGCGGTCGAGATGCGCCTGAAATTCGCTCGTCGCCGCCAAGTTTTCCGTCGAAGGACGCGGCGCCGACCGCGACCAAAGCGTCTCGCGCACTTCGCGGCGCTTCGACGAGCGCATCCGGTCAATCGCCAACCGGAACGCGATCCGCACGAGCCAAGCGCGAAATCGCCCGCGATCGCGCAAACGCTCAAATCGCCGGTACGCGCGCAGCAGCGCTTCTTGCGCCACATCTTCCGCGTCCGCGCTGTTACGCAACACGCCGCGCGCGACGCGATACGCCAGCGGCCCGCATTCCGCGAGCCGCTCCTCGAACTCGCGGCGCAGTTCTGCCTGAGCAGCTTCGCGCGTCAGGTTGCTCTCTCCGTCCTGGGCGACCGCGGAGCGGCTAACGATGCTTTGTGGCTGGATCAGAACCAGCTCCTGCATGCGGTCTGTTGTGCGAGCCGAATGCGCTCGCCCTCCCCGTACACCTGCTAGACGGCGTCGCTGGGAAATTGGTTCATTTGACTAGGAAGTTAAATATAACGCCGCAGGCAAAGCAACGGTGGCAGCCAAGCGCACCGACTCCCGTTTTGGAACAGTGGTCCGAAGCCGCAGTTCCAAATGGGGATGAACGGCCTTGCCTAACTCCACGGTTTCAGCGTCCTTGGGCGGCTGCGAAGTCTTACGCGATTCCCGGCACGGAATTTAACTGATTCATTTTCAATAACAAAGAAGGGCAATCCGAAGACATGTCGTTGCTTTCCCATTCGAGGCTCGTCTCGTCCTTACGCTGGCCCTTCGCCTGCATTCCGCCTTGCATGCGGCCTCTCACGCCAAACGCGACGATAGCAAATCGGACGGACAGACGCGGAAATTTGATCCCGACGCGGCTCGTTGTTTGGCAAATCATGGTGTTCCTCGCCGCAATCACATTGCTGCAGGGCTGTGGTGGAGGCAGCACGAGCGGCGAGACCAACCCGCCGCCGCCTCCACCTCCTCAATCCATTTCGGTGACGGTCACGCCCACAAGCGGTTCGGTCTTGCTCGGGAACTCGCAGGCCTTCACCGCGACGGTAACAAACACCAGCAACACCAGCGTGACGTGGAGCGTGAACGGCATCGTTGGCGGAGGCGCAGCAACGGGAACAATCTCTTCCGCTGGACTGTACACCGCGCCAGCCGATCTGCCTTCGCCAACCGCCATCCAAGTGTCGGCAACGAGCCAGGCGGACACGACAAAATCCGCGACGGCGCAACTCACCATCACAAGCGACATCTCGATCGCCATTGCCCCGCCAACCGGTAGCGTCGAACTCGGCGCGACGCAGCCATTCCAAGCGACCATTGCCAGCGCCGGACATCCAGACACGTCCGTGCGCTGGAGTCTCACCGGGGCAACGTGCCCATCCGCTTGCGGCGCGGTGAGCCAAAGCGGCAATTACACTGCGCCAGCAATTATTCCTTCGCCGGCAACCGCGACATTGACGGCGCAAAGCGTCGCCGACCCATCGAAACAAGGCTCCTGCCCCATTGTCATCACCAGCAATTTCACGCTGCAAGTCACTGCTCCGCAAAGCGTGGCCGCCGGAGGCACAGCGTCCATCGTCGCCACCATGACGCCCGTCACTGGTTCCAATCCCAGCGCGGTTCTCTCCTGGTCGCTTTCCGGCCCCGGTTGCAGCTCCTCCACTTGCGGAACGCTGACGGTTGTGACCACGCAAGGAGCGGGCGGTTCGGTCATCGCCGATACGGCCACTTACACAGCTCCAACCACAGCGCCGAGTCCTGACACCGTCATGGTTACAGTGACGCCGCAGGCCGATCCCACGAAAGCAGCGCAAGCCACGATGGCCGTCCAGGCAGGCGTGAACGTCAGCCTCTCTCCAACGACGGATACGCTCGCGGCAAATCAGCGCGTAACCCTGACCGCGCAAGTTTTCGGCACAACCAACATGGGCGTCAGCTGGAGCGTCGGCGGCATCCCCGGTGGAAACACCACGCTCGGCCAAATCTGCGTGGTGGGCTCGAGTCCGTGCCAAAGCGTGACCCGCGGAACCTCGCTGCAAGTGGACTACGTCGCCCCGGGAGCCATTCCACAGCCGAATCCCGTCAGCGTTACGGCAACCAGCGCAGCGGACACCACGAAATCCGCTTCGACGCAAATCACAGTAATCAATCACGTGCTGGTTTCCGTGCAACCCGCGAGCATCACGCTCGCGCCTCTCGCCGTCCAGAGCTTTACGGCCTCGGTGCTGGGAACGAGCAACCAGAGCGTGGTTTGGCAAATTCAGGGGACGGGCTGCTCCACGAGCGGCGCCTGCGGAACGATCGATGCCAATGGCAACTACACCGCGCCTGGCTCCACTCCAACTCCGGACGCGCTCCAGGTAGTGGCCGTCAGCTCGGACGACACGACTCAGTCGGGCGCGGCCAACGTGACCATCTCAACGGGGATCAACATTCTTGCACTGCATCCGGCGAGCGTCTACGCGGGCGCGGCCGACGGCTTCACGCTGCTGATTGAAGGAAGCGGGTTCACAGCTTCCAGTCCAGGGCCCGGCTCGATTTTGATGATCGGCGGGACGGCACGAACAACAACATGCATCACCGCGACGGAATGCACGGCTCCTGTCACCGCGGCCGATGTTTCCGTAGCAGGAAGTGTTTCGGTGCAGGTTCAGAACCCCGGCGGGACAGCATCCAACGCCGTCTCCTTGGTCGTTGCTCCACCGAATACGTCGGATGACGTGATCGCTCTGAGCAGCGCCGTTCCGGCAGCAACTGGACAAGACATTGTCGTCGTCGACCCGACAACCGCGGGCGTGACCGCGCAAGGCAACGACGTGGACCTGAACGTCGGCGCTCTCGGCATGTTTTCCGTCGCGAATAATTCCTGTTCGCTCTCCGGCAATCCGTTGCCGATTCAACCGCCCGCGAGCGGCAATTCGACATTCGATCTCTGCGTCTTTTCCGAGAGCGGCCTGGATACGAGCATGACTTACACCGTTTCCGGCCCTGGCGACGTGACGGTGATCGCCGCGCAGCCCGCCGGTCTCGGAATTATTCACCTGACCCTGCAGATTTCCGCGAGCGCTCTGCCGGACGCGCGCACGCTTTTCATTCAAGACACGAACCTGGACAAAACCGCCGCCAGCGGCGCGCTGGTGATCCAGTGAAGACAGCGAGGTAAATAAAAATGAGCTACGTTCAAAGACGCCGTTTTTTGTGGATTCTTTTTCTTGGCGGACTTGTGCTGATCGCGGTAGTGGCGAGCGCTACGACACTTGCCCGGTTGAAACTGGATGACCTCGCGCAGGAATCTACTGCGGTTGCACGGCTGCGCTGTCTGGGAAGCACCAGCCTTTGGGACCAAGGCGAGATTTGGACGGAGACGAAATTTGAAGTCGTGCAACGCGAGAAAGGCGCTCTGCCGGGCGTTGTCACCGTGCGAATGCTTGGCGGTAGAGTGGGACATCTTCATTCGCACGTCGATGAGGTTCCCGCGTTCCGCACCGGCGAAGAAGTTTATCTCTTTCTTTGGAGCAGGGACGGAGAGCCTTATCAAGTTATGGGCTGGTCGCAGGGAACTTTTCGCATCGCGCGCAATCCGCAGTCCGGCATGGAAATGGTCACGCAGGATTCCGCCTCGGCTCCGATTTTCGACCCGCAAGCGCGCGCCTTCCGGCGCGGCGGAATTCGGAATCTGCCGGTGGCTATTTTCAGGGAAAAATTGCACAAGGCCTTGAGACAAGAAAATCCATGAGCCGCAGGAGAACAGCAATGAAAACGCAAAAGAAACATCCGATCTTTCCAAGAATCATCGCGACGATCTTCGCCATTTTCTACGGCGTTTGCGGCATCCCAGGCGCTAGCGGATATGCGTTCGACGAAATCGTTCCGGATGTGCGCCAGCCCGCGAGCGTTTCCGGAGGTTCCGCGTGCCCGGTGGCAGCGCACGAGCTCGTAGCTCCCGGCGCGATTGCTGAGCAGTGGAGCACCGCGCTGGGAACGAATCCGGTGACCATCTTGACGCAGAGCCAGACAGCTACCGGCCGTTTGAACGAGATCGAACAGGCGATTACGCAATCGATGGCGGTATGGACGGGAGTCAGCGGCACGACGCTCGTGCCCGGAACCTTCGCACCGATAGCCCGCACGGCGACGCAAAACGCGTGCGGCGCGGATGGAGTGAATTCGATTTGCTTCGACCAGGTCGATGGCGCGTTCACGCCGGGGATTCTGGCGTTCACGCGCGTGATTACTGCCGACGTCATCGGGGTGCAGGTGGGAACTGGAGCGCCGGCGACCCAGGTTGGACAAATCCTCGATGCCGACATTTATTTTGACCCGAGCAGTTCCACGATCACATTTGCGACGCCCGCGGCGCTTGCCACAACGCCCACCGCTTACGATTTTGAATCCTTGATGACGCATGAATTGGGCCACACTTTGGGTTTCAGCCATTCCGCGGTGTTAAACGCGATGATGTATCCATTCGCGCCCGCGCCAGGGACGTTCACAGGAATGCGTCCCACAGCACAACAACCTGACGCCCCGCTAGGGAATGACGACATGACGGGGCTGCGTGTCTTGTATCCCGATCCTTCCGACTCGGTGAACGTAGGTTCGATCAGCGGACACATCCTGCCGGCCAACCCGCTCTCCTTGCCGGCATCGCCCCCGGGCGTGACGGGGATTTTCGGCGCGCATGTCGTGGCGGTCGACGTAGCGAGCGGAGCGGTCATCGGAGCGACGCTCGGAGGATGGAGTTGCTCTTCGCCAGGCCCCGCGCAATTCGACGGCACCTACGCCATCGGCCACTTGCCGATCGGTCATAGCTACCTGGTCTACGCCGAGCCGCTCGATGATACCGTTTATCCCTCGCTCGTCAGTCCGGCCATAACCTCGCTCTGCCGCAATCCCACGACCGACGCGGGCTGGCCGCCCTTGCAGGCGTGTGTTGTGCCTAGCGTGAACACCAGCTTCACAACGCGGACTCGCCCGGGCTCGTAAGGCGTACGCGCCGCAGAACACATTCCCCTTCCAGCTTGCGTCCCTCCAAAAAGCAGACTCCAAAAAACAACTGGCCCCGGTTCAACCGGGGCCAGTCGTGGGTGCAGCGGTTCGCTGCGTTTTACTGAGTTGGCAAAAGGAGCTGCGTAAAGCCTGTCGTATTCACGTCGCGGAAGAGCGGCGTGCGCGGCGGCAACAAAGAAGGAGTCAGGAACTCCGTATCAAAGTTGTAACCGCGGGATGGCGGTACGTAAACCGTGTTGGTCTGGCCGTCCTTGTACGTGCCGATGGCCTGCCGGTTGTAATACATGCTGATGATCGAGCCGCGATAATTCACGGTCTGGCCAGACCAGTTTTCGAGAAATCTCAGGAAGTTGTGGACGCCCCCGTCGGTACCGAAGTCCGCGTAGCAGGACGAGGTTCCGCAAGTCGAAGGCTGCGGGAAAGAGACTCCCTTCCCAGCCATCACCGCGGTCCGGTAATAAGTGGTGGTGGCAACGCGGTAGGGGGACGCCGTCGTGTAAGGGAACGCGAAGCTGTTCACGTCGTTGAAGTTGTCTGAGAGAAAGGTCACCGCGTCCGCGTTCACGGAAACAGCTATATTGGGGTCGTTGAAGCCGCCGCCGGCGGAGTTGGCGTTGAAGTCCCCCTCGATGTATGCCGGGTTCTCCGTCGCAATCGCCAGGCCGCAGGGCACGCTGCCGGGACAGGTACCGATCCCCGACAAGTTACTGCCGTCCCTGATCTTGACCGCACTGCGGAAGAACGGGCTGGGGTTTTCGCGCGCTTCATTGGCGTGGATCACGTAGTCCCAGGGCCAAATGGTAGAAGGCGATGTCACCGTGCAGTTTGGATTCCTGGTTATGGCATTGGACGCGACCGTGGTGCCGTAAAGGTTGCCCGGGGCAGCCAGACTGAACATTCCATATTGTCCGTAGCCCAGGGTCGTGTTCACCGTCGTTAGAGGCCAAGTGGTAGTTATCGCGCCGGCGTCCATGACATAGGTCGGGTTCGCTCCATAAGTATAGAAGCCCGTCGCGCCCAGGCCGTCGAGGTCTTCCCCAGTGTCCTGCGTGGCATTGGGGCAGCCGTAGGCGCTGGCTGGGTTTACGAAGTCAGACCATCCGTATTCGCCGGTCTCGTGACCGCTCGGAGATAGCGGCGGCCAGGCATTCGTGAGCGCGGATGCGGTGTAGTTGCCGCGGCGGTCGGAAATGTATACGGTGTAATCGTTCGGGGCGTTGACGGAGTCATAGGACAAGTGGCCAGATCCCCCAGCGTAGACTCCCGTACCTGCCAAATAGGCCGCCAGGTTTTTAGCATCCAGCTCGATGTACTGCATGGTGCCGCCCAGGGTAACCATCTGCGAATAGTTGATGCCACCCAAAGTGCCACCGGGGGTGATGTCGCGGGCGTTGCCCTCACGAGTATCAAACAGCGCGTTCGGCCAGTAATCGGCCGGGTTGGTGGGGTAGTGTTGGCTAACTGGCGTTGCGCTGTTAGTGACGCCGCAATGCGAGTAAATGTTGTTAGGCGTATTGGTCCAGTTCGAGGGATTATCGCGAACGCGCTCAAGCCGGATAATCGCGTTCGGATGGACGTCCTGGCACTGATTCGCACCGCTGTAAGGATAGGTGAGCTCGGTTGTTGGCAAGGCAAGGAGCGGCTCGGAAGTTCCGTACTGTGATCCTAAAAGGGTGGTCTGCGGGTTGATGTTGCGGCCAGCATAACCGTAACTCAGCACTTCGAGGGTCACGTCCCGCCAAGTGCCGCAAGGACTGCCGTAACTGGTCTGGAGATCAATTTTGATATAGCCATGGATGATAGGCAGGCCCGAAGCAGGCGCGAAACCGGTTCCGCTCGGGGTCGTCAGCCAATAACCATTTGCGGGGCTGTACGCTGTTGCGGCGGATGAGGCACCGGACGCTGCCAGGGGAACTGGGGGCGTGTTGTATCCCGCCGTGTTGTTGGTGTTCATCTTTGTGTAGAGCGCCGCCGGATTACCTCCCAGTCCCGTCCAGGTGGAAACTGGCGAAGCAAGTTGGGCCAAGTTAACCGGTGCCGTGGCACTGGTACAAGGCAACGACGTAATATCCGTCGGGTTATCCGAAAGCAGAATCTTGAGGCTGGCCTCGGCAAAATAGCGGAGCTCCGTCACCGACGTGCTCTCGCTGGTATTGACTGGCCGGCGGATCAGATCCACGGGCTGCGTCGTGCCATTGCCGAGAAGGACGATGCCGAGGTTCAAAGCAGTCGCACCCGTCGCGCCGTTGCGCAAATTGCCGGCGTAGTTGGTCGCGCCAAGAGAGATGTTGGTCCAATTAGGATTAACGGCCGAGCCGATGGTGCCAACCAGGCTTCCTTCGTTCAACCCGAGCGCGCGATAGGATGCAGTGCCGGGCGAAGTGGTGATGTTCACGGTCCCGTTATACGAGCTGGCCGTCGCCACCCCGTTCGAGAGGTTCGTACGAATGACGTTCTGAACCGCGGTAACGGGGTCGGAAAGCGTTACCGGGCCGCCCGAGGTGGCCAGAAACAAGTTGCCGTTGGTCGCGGTGCGGCCGCCAAAACTAAAGGGCGGACCAGGGAAGAAGCTGAGGTCGGTGCTGGAGAAGATGCCAAACTGGAACATCGGAATACCGACCGTTTGCGTGGTGCGTTGGAGCTTCGCTTCGTTGTTATTGACGGTACGCGCCGTCACGGTCAACGTGTATTGCGTCGCCAAAGCGCTCATGCCCTGGTAAGCACCGGATTGGATCTGAGTGACCGTGGCCAGAGGATTTCCGCTTGCGTCGGTGTTGTAGCCAATCTGATACCCGGAAGTTCCGTCGTACCTCAAATACTGGATCCCGGGAATATTCGGCGGAGTAGCCGTAATGGCATTGATCTGGGTGGCTGAAGGCGCGTAGTTGGTATCAAAGAGCGTGCCCAAGTCCGCGGTAATTTTCTCCATGCCTGCTTCGGCGCCGTAGAAGGCCTTGCTGTAACCGTTGTTGGTTCCGTTCAGCTTCTGCCCCGAGGTGATCAGCAGGATGAAGCCGACCAGCAAGCTGGACATCAGCATCATGAGTAGCAAGGTTGTAAGAAGGGCGATGCCCGAGTCTCGTCGCATCAGCTTTTTGACGGCTTTCATCGTTGTGCTCCTCATTATTGGTACCTGTTGACGTAGGCCATGCTGCGGAGGCTGACCTGCGTCATGAAATTTTCGCGAAGAAAAGTGTGGTTCTGTCCCCAGGGGTTCGTGGAACGCGCCCCGGCGATGACGTCGACGGAGCGGATCTCACTCTCCGATTCACCCACGGGGATGGTGGACTGGCCGGAAGGATTGGTCACGCCGTCGACAAAGTTGTATTTGAACTGAAGGTTTTCAATCGTTTCGGCGACGGGCACGCCGGGATTCCAATTCACACGGCGAATAAGGCGCGTGTTCGGCGGAGCGGTTAGATTGTCGAGATAGTAGGACACCATCCAGATACGGGTGGCCGTCGTCGGGGGAAAGGTGCCGTTCGGAACGGGCACGCCGCCGACGATGTTTGTGTTTTCAATCTGTTTCATCGTACCTTGCGGATCGGTGCGGGCATTCAGGTTTAAGCCATCGCCTCCGGCGAACGTCAGCGTCTGACCGCTCACGGCGGTGACTTCCTGGATAGCGTTGCCCTGTCCGTTGCTGAACATGATCAAATCGCCGGGATTGATTTGAACGCCGGTGGGGGAAAACAAGATGCATGTCGGATCGAAGGTCACGGTTTGTCCGTTGTTGGTGATCGATCCGGCTGGGCAGCCCGGATTGGCGCCGAGCGCCGGTTCGTTAATCATCCGAGCATTCAAAGCCAAGGTGTTGTCCACGTAGAGCATGGTGATGAGATCGGTGTTTACGCCGGCGGTGGAATCCGGGCTTACGAGCGGGGCGCCGAGTTCCCATCCCGGCTCAACGGCATTTAGACTCACATTGCACACCGGGAAGGTCAGTCCGCCCGTCAGATTGGGGCGGTTGATCGGCGCGCCGCCGCTTCCGAGGCAATTCGCAGGGCCGGGAGTATAAGGAATTGGAATGCCTGCTGTGGGGATCCCCGTGCCCGCCTGAATCAGATCCTGCTCGAGGAGGTTCACGCCGGCGCGAAGGTTATCCGCAAGATCAGACTTGAGACTGACGCTCTGGTTCGAGTTGGTGGCGTCCTTGAATGCGAGCATGGTCGCTGCTAGGGCGACAAGCGTGATGCCCAGCGCCACCATGAGCTCGATAAGTGTGAATCCAGACTGTTTTTTCATGGTGAATTTTCTCCCGCCGTCCTCACGCAAATGCCGAGATGTAACTGATGAGCGTGTAAGTGTTTTGAATTCTGCCGAATTGGTACGTGATGGTGACGGTGATCTGCCGGAGATTGGTTTCTCCTGTAACGGGCGCAATCGCAACCGTCCGGGTCATAATCGAATTGAGATTGAGCACTTTGTCGTCAGAGGTACCCAGAATTCCGTCCGAACCCGGCCCGATGATGATCGTGTCCGGCAAAGCCGCGTTGTCGTCCGCGGTATCCACCAGCCCATCCGGGCCAGGGTCGAGCAAGGGCTGGGGGCCATCCTTAAAGACTCCGCCGGTCGAAATGTTCTGGATTTGCGCCCAGGTCAATATCTTGGTGTCGCGGGCGGTGAAAATCGTCTCCACCGCTTCCTCCGCTTTCTTTTCCGCGATGTAGTTGAATTGCGACATGCTGCTGTACATAATGCCCTGCGCGTAGACTGCCGCCAGCGAAAGCACGCCGAAGGAAAGAATAAGGATCGAAATCATGGCCTCGATCAAAGTGAAGCCGGCCGGTTGGCGAGAGCTCTTGAGCTGTTGTTTCATATAGTTTCTCTCCCTATTCCAACCAAGATGTAACACTTCCGCTGGCCCCGCCTGTCCAGTGGTAGGAGCGAACTCGGCCAGTGGCGCCAAAAACGGTAATGGCCCGAGCTGTATTTGTTTTCCCGGTGAGGCCAATGAAGATCGAGGCATTCACAGGATTGTTATTTGTCACCGCGTAGAGACTTGCCGCCGCCTGCGACGATCCGACGAGCGCGCCTGAGGTTGTAAACATCACGGACCAGGCACCGCCGCCAGTGGGCTGCTGAAGGCTGATCGCGGTCGAATTGCCGAAATTCATGGGTGTATCCGGGAGCCCGGGAAACAATGTGTAAGTCAACCCGCCGCCGGCGTTGTCGTTCAGATAAACCGGAGTGATAGGCGTAGGTACGGCTTCACCCGGCAAAGTCAACAAGGTGAGCTGTATTTCGTTTGGCTGAATGAAGTTCACTTGGACATTGCGGCGCTTGGCAATGGCCAGTTCGCGCGCTTGGCGAAGTACCGAGACGACCGCGTCCATCGCCGCATTGGCTCGAGCATTTTGGGTGGTGCTGAAGGTGTTGATGACCGCGAAGGCCATTACGACGAACGCAAGCATCACGACCAGGACCATCTCGAGAAGTGAAAACCCTTGCTCGGCCTTGCTAGTGCGCTTACTCATCCCGGAACTCCTAAGATTTCATCCGGCCACTTGCCGGGTGCCTAAGAGACTGCACGTACCCCACCAGTGGAACCGTCGATGTAAGCTATTTATTATCTGTGGCTTATAGGCTATTTCAGTTCTTGAGAGGGGAGAGTTTCTCTGCGATTGTAACAAAATGTTACAGGTCGCCACCTTTGACACTTTCTGATTTTCAGGTCGAAATGAGCCAGCCGCCGCCGAACAGAAGCCCCGGCCCAAGAGAAGCCAAGAAGATTGGGCCACTCGCGTGATGCTCGTTAGCGCTAGCGGATCGCAGGACGGCGTCCAAGGCAACCCCGCAAGTGGATGAGCCCAAATTCCCGAACTTTTGCGCCACCGACGGAAACATATCCTGAGGCAGTCCTAACTGCTTGGCTAAAAGCCTGACTAGGCGAGGATTAGGCTGATGCGTCGCCAAACCGTGGAGGGCGGCGCGAGCGATGCCGCTCCGAAGCTCTGTTTCCCGGATCACCTTCTCGAGTCTGGTGATCGCAGCGCGAGATAGCGCTTCGCCATCGAAGAGCAAGTCAAGTTGCCCCGCCGCGGCGTGCGTTACGCGAATCGCTCCAGCGTACTGGCCAGCACAACCGAAAAAAACTCTCCGAGGGCGTAGGCGGGTTTCGGCTGGTTGCCGTCCGTGTTGCGCAGAAGAAAGGCGCTTGCGCCGTCGCCGAACAAACCGCCGAATTCTCCCGCCACACGACCCGGCCTGAGCAAGCGGCTATGGACATCCGAGCTGATAAGAAGGATAGTGCGCGCTTGTCCGGAGGTAATGAGACCTTGTGCGACAGCCATGCCATTCAGCAAGCCGAGGCATGCGCCGCCAACGTCGAGCGCGCCGCACGTTTCTCGAGCCAGGAGCTGGGAGTGCAGCTGCGCGGCGAGCGAGGGATATTCCAGATGCGTTTCACTGGTGGCGATGATCCAGTCGAGTTGGTGAGCGCCGCAAGCCGCGGAATGGAGAGCCTGCTCCGCGGCGTGCGTGGCGAGCGTGAGCTCATTCTCGCCCTCGATCGCATACGCCAACGATTCGATTCCAGCGCGAAGGCGAAGTTTGCCGTCCGGCATGCCGAAGGCACGGTCGACATCCGCGGAAGGAATCGTGCGAGAGCCAACGGCAGCGCCCGAACTTGCAATGATGACCGGGACGCGTGTTGCGGATTGAATTGCGGGTGAGGATCCAGACAGAGCAACGTGACTTTCTGGTTGTGCTCTCCGGAACGCATGGAAAATGCTTTCAAAAGATGGAGTCTGCTCTGTGAGCAAGGCTCCCAAATCGTTGACACCGCTTGCGGATTCCAAACCGCGCAGAAAACTGACCCAGCCCATGGAGTCCAGCACGCCCGTCTCGATCAGATCTTGCGCTGAATCTGGAATGGATGCTTGCGCTCCAGCTTCACGCCGGAAACATTCCTCGACGAGGCGGCGCCATTTGTTTTCATCCTTGAGCGCCACGATCAGAACTCCTCGAGCCATTCCTGCTTGGGAAGCGGGAACAGCGTATCCAGCATGAGCCAGCAAAGATCGTGATAAGGCCGCGTAAGACCGAGACGGATGAAATGATGCGGGCAGGACATAATTTTGTAATGAAATTGCGAATTCAAAAAGCGCTCGAGACGCGCGACCCGATTTGCTCCTCGATTTTCAGCCAGTGCGGCGTCGATGAAATCGCGCCAATCGCGGTCCACCACCGGAAGATCGCGCAAAACCTCGCCCGAGGAAAGCACCAGCGTGGCACGCAATTCATTTGCGCACAGTTCGAGGCGCAAGTTTCGCGTTTCTGCTCCGCAAATGGAGCGTTTTGGTTCGGCAGGCTTCGCAAACAAACCACTGCCGGTCTTATTTTCATGGAGCACGCAACCGAATAGCTCTGGCAATGATCCTGCAAATTCGGCTTTGCGCAAGTAGGTAACAATTTCTGGCTCGGGAACGGTGGATTCTTTCTGAAAGCCGCGCGTCGAGACGCGGTCTTCGATGTGCGGCTTGGCGCCAGCAAATGGAATGAAATCGCACTGCAGCACGTCGCCGCGATGAAAGGGGAACTGCAACCAGCTATTAGCGCTCGCGGAAACAGGACGAACCGAATGAATCTTATCCTTATCCCGCTGCAAGCCGATGACGCAGAATGCAGGGCCCATGCGCGTTACTTCCGTGATGAGCAGCTTGGTCATGGCACGGAGCGCTGCTTGTTGCGCCGCGACTTCGCGGATTTCGCACGGGCGGCGACGAGGTGGCGAATCTCAATGTTGTGGCCTTGCGCTCGCCAGTGTGCAGCGAGCAAATCGGCGACGAGGCGGCGGTGGCATTTCTCAGGGCCGGGTTCGGAACAGAGCAACGCCGCTCTTGGAGGCCATGTGGCAACGTCAAACGCTTGCGCGATTCCTGTCTCTCTCATCAGAGCCAGGAATCCAAGTTCGTAAGCTGGCCAGTCCTTGCTCTGGCGATAGGTCTTGAGCAACTCAGGCGTGGGCGCGAGCCGAAGTTCATGCGAGTAGCCAATACGAGCGACTTTTTCTAGAAAATACGCGAGGTCCGGATGCTTGGCGAATCCGGAGAGCTGGCCCTCGCGATGCTGGCGGATGTCGACGACATTTTCCACTTGCGCGGATTCGAGCAGCTGAAAAAATTCCTCGGCTGTTTTTCCGGCGAATCCAATCGTGCATAGAACAATTTCCATGTAATTAGAAGTACTCCAAGGCTTCGGCGGAAGTACGGAAAGCAAATTCCTTGGCTTGGAGGCGAAGGGCGTCGTTGATGGCCGCGCCGCGCTCGAAAGGAAACAGCGAACTGCTGTCAAAAGCGGAGAGATCGTGCAATTTCAGAAGGCGATCTTCCGCATCGCGCTGGGATTCCAGCTCGCCGCCGCGGCGGATGTGCGATGGCGTCACGCCACGTTCGAGCAGCGCGGGACAGATCATCAGGAAGCGGTGGCACTGTAGCGGGTCTTCCTCCGCGCACATCAAAACCATGTTCGACGATCGGGACAGCTCGATAACTCGATCGATCCCAGCAAGAAAATCCGCAGCCCTGCGGCGTGCTTCATAATTCACCAAGCCGTCTGCATGGTAAGCCCGCGGATCGGCTGGCCGGCCTCCGAGAGTTTCGCCGAGAAATTCGTATCGGATCGCCGCAGACCCGAGACAGGCTTCCAGCGGCTCGCGATTGAATTGCGGAAACCGGAAGCTGCCGGGACGGCTGCGCACGTCGCCAACGATCTTTACTTGATGAGCGATTAATAATCTCAGGAATTCTGCCAGCTCAAGGCTCGAGTGCCCGATGGTGAAAATGGACGTGTTGGATCGCGGCGGCGACATTGTGGAGGATCACTCAGAAGGCCAGACGTATTCTGCCGAAAGGCGACGGAGTCGGCAAGCTTGAGAAACTCGCTAGGAGTTGCAATTTTGCAACGTATCGATTGGCGGGCGTGAGGGAATCCGCTTCACTCATGCTACCGTAGAATTTCCCGCCCAACCTCTGCGAATTCGTTGGATGGCTCGGTTTGGATGTGAAAATAGCGGCTTTTTAAACGGCAAGGATTTACGTGCCCGGGAACAACGCACAGTGGGTGGCAGGAAAAAAGAGCGTGGCGAAGTTGTGTCTCTTGGGCGCGCTTCTCCTCCTGCTGACTCCGGCAGCGCGCGCGCAACGGGCGCGCGGCGAATTGCGCGTCGACGTGCGCGACCCGCACGGAGCCGCGCTGGCGGCCACCGCGGAGCTTGTAAGCGAGGCGAACCAATTCCGCAAGACTTTTGAGATAGGCGCGGAAGGCCGGCTCACTGCGCAGGACCTTGCGTTCGGCGTTTACCGCCTGAGCCTGAGCGCGGAGAATTTTGCGCCGCGGAACGAGCTAATCGAGATTCGCTCCGAAGTGCCGGTGCACATCGTGGCCACTCTGGGCGTGGCGCCGGTGACGACACAGGTGCAGGTGAACGACTCGGCCACGCTTTTGGATCCGAGCAGCACGGCCACCATCTACTCGATCGGGCGGCAATCGATTGGCGAAGAGATTTCCGCGCAGCCGGGGCGCGACCTCTCTGACCTGGTCAACGAAGAGCCGGGCTGGCTCTACGAGGCCAACGGAATTCTGCATCCGCGCGGCTCCGAGTACGACGTGCAGTATGTATTTGATGGTTTACCGCTGACGCAGAACCGTTCTCCCGCTTTCGCTCCGGCGTTCGATGCCGACGATGTGGAATCGATGCGCGTGTTGACAGCCAGTTTTCCGGCCGAATACGGACGCAAGCTTGGCGGGATCATTGAAGTTACCACAACGAAAGACATGCCAAATGGTCTGCACGGGCAGTTTGACGCCGAAGGCGGAAGTTTTTCGACCGTGTCAGGTTCAGCGTCTGTTTCTTATTCCACAGGCAAGAATCGCTTTACGGCGAGCGGTGATGGTTTTCACACCGATCGTTATCTGGATCCTCCGGTGCTCGAGAATTTTACGAATAGCGGAAATGCCGCTGGTTTTTTGGCTTCCTATGAAAGAGATTTTTCCGACAAAGACCGGCTGCGCGTCACGGTGTCCCATAACGATGTGCGCTTCCTCGTGCCGAATGAGCTGGTCCAAGAAGAAGCGGGCCAGCGGCAGGACATTACAAATAGCGAGACAGCCGGCGAGATCTTCTTTCAGCACACGATTTCTTCGGATTTGTTCCTTAGTTTTGCCGGAAGCGTGCGCGATGAGGAAGCAACCCTGACGTCCAATTCCCTTGCGACGCCGGTGATCGTTTCCCAAAATCGCGGCTACCGCGAGGGATATGTTCGCGGCGATATCGCCGGGCATCATGGGCACCACGACTGGAAAGCGGGCGTGGACGGAATTTTCTGCCCGGTATATGAGACATTGCAGTACACCATCACCGACCCAACGCAGTTCGATCCCGGAACACTTCCACAGTTTCAATTTGCCGACCGGCGTTGGGACGTTGAGCCTTCGGCGTACGTGCAGGACCAATGGCATCGCGGAAACTGGAACGTCAGCGCGGGGCTGCGGTTCGATCATTATGGATTTGTCGTGAACGAATCCGCGGCAAGCCCTCGCGTGGGCGTTGCGCGCTACGTGCCTTCGCTGAATCTGCTAATCCACGCTTCTTACGATCGCGTTTTTCAAACTCCCGCGATGGAGAATCTGCTGCTGGCCAGCTCGCCGCAGCTGAATTCCATCGACCCGGTCGTGCTGCGGCTGCCGGTGGAACCTGCGCACGCAAATTACTATGAGATCGGCGTCACGAAATCCTTCTTCGGAAATTTACGGCTGGATGCGAACGTCTTCCGGCGCGATTTTCACAACTATTCTGATGACGACACGCTACTCGACACTGGTGTGAGCTTCCCCATTGCTTTCGCGAAGGCGCGCATCGCCGGAGAAGAGGTACGCCTCGCTGTGCCTCATTGGGGCCGTTTTTCTGGTTACTTGAGTTACGCGAACCAGTCCGGCATCGGGCAGGGGCCGATCACCGGCGGACTGTTTCTTGGTGACGAAGCCACGAGCGGATTGACGGACACAAGCAAGTTCGCGGTTTCACAGGACCAGCGGAACACGCTGCGTTTGCGCGTGCGGTTCGAGGCGACGCAGCGTATTTGGCTGGCGTTTGGCGGCGAATACGGGAGTGGTTTGCCGGTCGAGTTAGATACTGGCTCGATCGACCCAAATTTTCTACTCGCGCAGTACGGCGCGGCAATCATCGACGAGGTGAATTTCGAGAGGGGCCGCGTGCGGCCAAACTACTCACTGGATGTGGCAACAGGCGCGGAGCTGTATCACAGAGAGCAAAGGAGCGCCACATTTGAGATTCAGGCAGCGAATTTAACGGATCACGTCAATGTGATCAATTTCGCGAGTTTATTTTCGGGAACTGCGGTTGGGCCGCCGCGCAGCGTTTCAGCGCGGTTGAAGCTGACATTTTAAGGGTTGCGCAATCCGCATTACTTGCGGTTCGTTTTGGCAAGCAGGCGCAGAATTTCCAAATAGAGCCAAACCAGCGTGACCATCATGGCAAAGGCGCCGTACCACTCCATATACTTCGGAGCGCCTCCGCGCACGCCGGTCTCGATCATGTCGAAATCGAGGACGAGATTCAGCGCGGCGATGACCACCACGAACAGGCTGAAAGCGATGCCCCAGAAGCCGCCGCCGTTGATGGCCGTAAATTGAAAATGAAAAAAGAAACTCAGAGCCATCTCGACGATATAAAAAACCACGATGCCGCCCGTCGCTGCAATCACGCCAACCTTAAATCCTTGCGTGGCGCGGATCAGGCCTGTCTTGTAGGCAAGCAGCATGACGAAGAGCACGCCGAATGTGAGGCCCACGGCTTGGATGGCGATGCCGTGATAGGTCTTCTCGAAGACGGCAGAGATGCCTCCGAGGGCCAAGCCCTCGAGCAGAGCGTAGAGGGGTGCTGTGAAAGGCGCCCACGTTTGTTTGAAAATAGTCACCAGCGCGACGACGAATCCGCCGATGAGTCCACCGATCATCCACGGGATTGCGGCTTGCGGCGTTTCGGAATGCGAGAGTCCCCAGGTCCAGGCAGCCGTTGCGACTACGCAAAGCAAAAGAAGGCCCGTTTTATTAACGGTGCCTTGCAGCGTCATCGCGTCGCCGAACGCAGCTTGACCTTGGAACGCTTTTTCGCTCAGGGCTGGATTGGACGTGCGCATTAAATTTGCCATCAACGGCCTCCGAAAAGGTGAAACTTAAGTTTACTCCGCCTCGCTCAACAACACCAAACTGGCAGGCTTTACTGGAAAACTTTGATCAGGCTTGTTTTTGTCCATCGGCGATTTGGCCTTGGACCTGCGCGCGAAATTCGAGCGGGTGGGAGATGTTGTCGAACGGTTCGGGAGTTCCGCCGGTGCCGCGAATAACCACCGTGCCGTAGCCGAGCAGCCGTCCCATGGCGGGTTCTTCGACGACAACGCTTTCAATTCTCGACAAGAGAAGCTCGACAGTCCGCCGGCTCGCCAGTCCGGTCTTTACGATGACGCGCTTGTTGGTGAGCACCATGACTGTGGCGTTGCGCTTGACGAGGCCGATCGCGAAGAGGATCGCCCCTACAAGGAACGACGCAACGGCGATCCAAATCATTGCGTTGGAATGAATTTCGCCGCCTTTTTTCGCGTTCCATGACAACACCAGAAGCGCGATGCCCGCGGCCTCGAAGAATGCCGCCAGGCAAGCGTGCCCGAGCATGACAATCCAATGCAGCTTGGTCTGATATTGCAGGGTTTCGCCAGGGATGAGGTGTTTCTCAATGTAGCTCAACGCGGCTCCTGAAAGGTGTACAAGCCGATCGCTCTCGAGAATTCTCGCACGGATTGTAGCCGGGACCGATGATTCTTTGCATGCACGCTTGAATGATGATGCTCGGCAAATTATTTGGTAGCGCTAACGGGAATCGAACCCGTATTTCGGCCTTGAAAGGGCCGCGTGCTAACCGTTGCACCATAGCGCCACATTTTGCGGGGTGTGTAACCTATCTAGAATAAGAGAAATCGGCTGAATGGACAAGCGATTGCCGGTTGCGGCGATTAGCTCTGGCGGTCTTGGAATTCTTCGTGCCAGGCCATTTGGATGGCTTCGAGCTTGCTCTCGTTGGAGGCCGCGGGGTCGCCGGAAAAGCCGGGGAGCTCGGTAATCCATTTGTGCATGTCGGTGAAACGAACGGTAAGCGGATCGGTCTCCGGAAATTTGTCGGTCAGCCCTATGGCGATGTCTTCGATGTTGTCCCAACCAAATGTTGGCGGCATAATTTGGGCTCCTGGAGAAGTGCGAGTTAGTAGCTCGATTTCGTGTTCCGTGATCCGTGTCCCGTGTCCCGTGAAGAAAAAACAGAACCTGCAGCAAGGCGGCGCCGGAGCGACTGGCTTAAGGCCTCCAGCATTTGCGCAATCGCTTTCAAATCTTTCTCCAGTTTCTCCATATCGAGGGGCGACAGATATCGCAGATCGCGGCTCAGTATCAGAAAATAGCGAAGCACCTCGAGCGAACCATTGGAAATCGCCAAGAATTGCAAGAGCTCTTTCGTCGAGTGCCTTCCGAAACCCTCGGCAATGTTTGCGGGTATGGAATACGCAGCGCGCCGTATTTGAGAAACAACGCCGAATTGTTCGCTCCGCGGAAAAGGATTGGTCAGTTTATAGACCTCAAGCACTACACCGTGCGCCCGCTTCCAAACTTCGAGTTCCGTGAAACTCTTCAGCACTACAAGGCTCCTCGAGGCAAACCGCTCGCTTGTGTCTCTTCACGGGACACGGGTCACGTCTCTTAGTGATCGGCTTCTTTGGCGTAATTTTTATTCCATTCGGGAATTTCGACGATGATGTCTGTCGTGCCGTCGGGAACGGTCTGGCAGCCGAGGCGGGATTTCGGCGTGATGCCCGGGGCCATGTCCAGTTCGTCGAGTTCGGCGTCAGTGGCTTCGTTGCAGGATTCGAGGCCCTGTCGGACGATGACGTGGCAGGTCGAGCAAGCGCACACGCCGCCGCACGCGTGGTCGAGGCCAGCTTTGATGCCCTCGGAGATATCGAGAATGCTGCCGGGAAGGCCGTTGTGGCCGTAGGGAATTTTCTCCGGATCGACCTCGATAGTTTTGCCGCTGGGAAGAAACGTGACTTTGTATTTCTTCGTGGCGGGCGTGTATTTGACTTCTTCGATGTACGGGTTGCTGCCGCCCATGTATTCCCTCCCTCAATCGCTTGATCGTCGTCGCGGAGACGAAGGGAGATTTCTCGCTTCGCTCGAAATGACGGAATGTCTTGAACGTGCCGTGCGCTAAACCTCGGCCAGCTTGCGGCCTTGCAGCGCGCTGGTGACGGCGCTGTTCATCAACAATCCCGCAAGATGCTCCGTCGCGTGATTCAGCTCGTCGATGCGCTTGCGGATTAACTTGTAATCCGTGCCTGCGGCGGCGTCTCTCAACTCAGCGATGGCAGCTTCGATTGCCGCGCGCTCTTCGGACGGCAGGTTCGCCGATTGCTCGTTGGCGAGCGCTTTCGCGGTGGCCGCGAGAATCGATTCGGATTCCGTGCGCGCTTCGATGACTTGGCGCTCGGCAAAATCCTGCTCGGCGTATTCGATCGATTCCTCGAGCATGCGCTCTATCTCGTTGTCGCTTATGCCGTAGCTCGGCTGGACTTCTACGGTGCGCTGCTCGCCGGTGCGAAGATCTTTTGCGCCGACCTGAAGGATGCCGTTGGCGTCGATCAGAAATTTTACTTCGATGCGCGGCAAGCCAGCGGGCGCCGGCGGCGTTTTCAGAGTGAAGCGGGCCAGCGAACGGCAGTCTTTCGCGAGTTCGCGCTCACCTTGCAGGACATGAATGTCGATGCCGGTCTGATTGTCCACGCCGGTTGTATAGAGCTCTTGCGCGCTCGCGGGAATTGTTGAGTTGCGCGGAATAATCTTCGCGACTGCCCCGCCGTAGGTTTCGATGCCGAGCGAAAGCGGCGTGACATCGAGCAACAGCATGTTCGTGACGCCGCAGTCGAGAATGTTGGCTTGAACGGCCGCGCCCAGGGCGACCACCTCGTCTGGATTCAGTTCGGTGTGCGGAGCGCGGTGGAAATATTCCTGCACAACGCGGCGGACGAGAGGCGTGCGCGTTGTGCCGCCGACGAGGACCACTTCATCAATCGTCTCGGGCTTTAGTTCCGGTTCTTTCGTCTGTGCGTCCGCCAGAGCTTTCTTTACTGGAGCCATGGTGCGATCAACGACTGGACAAATCAACGCTTCGAGTGCACCTCGAGTGAATTCATGGACGAAGACTCCTCCATTAGGAAGCGGAAACCGCAGCGTGGCGGACTCGGACTCGGAGAGTTGATGCTTTATGGCGATCAGGGCCTTGCGCAGCTCTTGGGCGATCTCACCGTGAGGCGAGAAATCGATCGCGTCCTCCTGAAGTATCCGTTCGTGGACGAAGGCTTGAAGCAGATTGTCGATATCGTCGCCGCCCAGATGAGTATCGCCGTTGGTCGAGAGGACCTGATAGATGTCGCCCTCGGCGGTGGAAATCAGTTTGAGAACGGAAATATCGAACGTGCCGCCGCCGAGATCGTAGACGGCGACGCGCCCGCGCTGCTTTTCGTGCAGGCCATATGCGAGAGCGGCGGCGGTTGGCTCGTTGACAAGACGCAAGACTTCGAGGCCGGCGATTTTGCCGGCGTCTTTCGTGGCCTGGCGCTGGGCGTCGTTGAAATACGCTGGAACAGTGATGACGGCGCGGTCGACCGTTTCACCGAAAAAGGCTTCGGCCCAGCTTTTCAGTTCCCGCAGGATGAACGCGGAAATCTCAGGCGGCGTGAATACTTTGTCGCCGAGCATGACGCGGATGACGTTCTTGCTTGCGGGATCGATGCGAAACGGAAATAGCTTCAGCTCGCTTTGTACGTCGGCGGGGCCGCGGCCCATCAGGCGTTTGACGGAATAGATGGTGCGCTGCGGTTGCGTGAGCAGACGATTGCGCGCGGCCTCTCCGACAATGATGCTGCCATCGGCGTCAAGGCTGACGACCGACGGACATAACGTGCTCCCATAAGGTCCGGGAATGCACTTCGGCTGATTCGTCTGCGGATCGATAAACGCGACGAGGCTGTTGGTTGTGCCGAGATCGATTCCGACGATTCGTCCCATGGCCAAGGCCGAGAGGGGCAAGCCCCACCCCTACGAAAGCTCCTTTTGAACGTTTACGACTAAATTTCTGATATATGAACGGCGATTGAGCAGCTCATTCATACGCGACATCAGTCTCTTGCGCGCGTCTTGGTCCGCGCTTGTGTCAACTGCGGCATCCCAATCGCGAGCGGTCGCTTGAAGCTGGGCATCCACCTCCGCAAGCTTCTCGCCGAAATTCCTCTCGGCGGACTCCAGGCGGGATTTCAACGCCGCCAGATCGGATCCGGCCGATTTTGCTTCGCGCAGTTCGTCGAGCGATTCGTTCAGCTCGAAGACTTCCTCGAGCAGTTCGGGAGGAGCTTGTTGCTTGTGCTCGCCTTCCTTGCGCATGTGCTCTATGCCAAGCAGATACTCGACGCGCGCGACGGGATCTCGAAGCGTCCGGTAAGCGTCGTTCAGTTCCGAACTGCGCTTGAGGGAAAGCTCGCGCTCCTGTTCCGTTGCTTTGACAAAATTATCCGGGTGCAGTTTCCAGCTCAGCTTCAAGAACTTCTGTTCGAGAGCGTTCATCTCGATCCACAGCTTGCGAGGCATCTCAAAGAGTGCGAAATAATCGGCGTTGCCCGGTATCTGCTGCAGCTTGCCGCAGCTTGGGCAGAAGTGCGTTCCCTGGGCGCGTTCGTGGCAGTTCCAACAGACCAGGGGTGGATTCGTCGCTGGCGTCGCTTGGGTCATTTTTCGATATCCGACAAAATTAGTCCGAATCGTTTAGAAGCACAAAAAAAGTGGCTGGCGGGTGCGGCTGCCAACCACTTGTCTGACTCGCCTTTTGAATTCCCCCGCCGGAATACAAATAAAGATTATGCAGTGCCGAAAATCGAATCAAAAACTCTAAGGCGACAGACTGAAGCCTGTCCTACCTTACGCCGTAAACGAACTGCCGCAGCCGCAGCTTCTGGCGGCATTGGGATTCTGGAACGCGAATCCCTGGCGCATCAGCGTTTCTTCGTATTCGAGCGTTGTGCCATTCAAATAGAGAAAACTTTTGGGGTCGACGAAGAGGCGCGCGCCAAATTCTTCAAACACTTTATCGCGATCACGCGCCTTCGTATCGAGGCGCATGGCATAAGACAACCCGGAGCAGCCGCCGCCTTGCACGCCCACGCGCAGGCCGCCCACTTCGGGCGAGACGCCTTCCTTTTCGAGCAACTCGCGGATTTTCCGCGCGGCACGCTCGCTCAGGCGGATCGTCGCGATGTTTGTCGTTGGGTTGGCGACTTCTGTTGCCATTCTCAAACTCCCCAAGAATCCAAATGTATTAAGTCTTGCCGAGTTTGGCGCAGCGGAAGGGCACGATATATCGTGCCCCTACAAAGACACTACGCATCGCAGCCGGCAAGGAATCGCTTAGTGAGCAGCCTTTTCGGCTACCGGCACTTCGACGCCGTGCTTCTTTTTCCAGTCACCGATGGCCGCCTTGATGGCGTCTTCGGCAAGCACGGAGCAGTGAATCTTCACCGGCGGAAGCGAAAGCTCGCGCACGATGTCCGTGTTCTTGATCGAAAGCGCTTCCTCGACCGTCTTGCCCTTGACCCACTCGGTGGCGAGCGAGGAGCTGGCAATCGCCGAGCCGCAACCGAAGGTCTTGAACTTCGCTTCTTCAATGACCTGCGTATCGGGATTGATTTTCATCTGCAGCTTCATCACGTCGCCGCACTCGGGAGCGCCGACGAGCCCCGTTCCTACATTGGGGTCTTCCTTCGGCATGCTTCCGACGTTGCGAGGATTGTTGTAGTGGTCAACGACTTTATCGCTGTAAGCCATTAGCAGTTGCTCCTTAGCTGTTGCTTCTTGCCAAATTGACGAGATTTCCAAAGCCTGCGCTCTTCACGGCTTTTTCCGAGAGCGAAACGTTCGGCACGGATGCCGAGCGGCCCGCGGTAAGCTGCCGAAGCGCGTCCTTGATGAACTCCGCGCCGACGCCGATCATCTTCAGAAAGGCGCGGACTTGCTGTAGTTCGTGAAAAGAGCGCTCGCCCGCGGCGGGGGCCTCTTCGCCTTCTTCATAGGGTACAAAAGTCACCCGAAAAGCGGCTCCTGTGCCGCCGATCGAGCGGTGAATTCGGATGGTTCCTTCGCTGGCCATGGTATTCCTCTTTTTCTAAAGACCTTAGGTCTTATCTCCTGCCTACCCCATTAGATGCGGGTTCTAGGCGGTTTGCCACTTCATCTTCGAGATGTCGATGCCTTCCTTGGCCATCTCGTAAAGTGGCGACAGTTCACGCAGCTTGGTGACGACCTGGACCATCTTGTCGATGACGTAGTCGACTTCCTCCTGCGTGTTAAAGCGGCCGAGACCGAAGCGGATCGAGGTGTGCGCCAGGTCTTCTCCAACGCCCAGCGCCTTGAGCACGTAGCTGGGCTCCAGCGTGGCCGAAGTACAAGCAGAACCGCTCGAAACCGCAATGTCGTTGATGCCCATCAGGAGCGATTCGCCCTCGACGTAGGCGAAGCTCATATTGAGGTTATTCGGCAGGCGATGTTCAAGCGAGCCGTTGATATAGACCTCATCCAGCTTGGCTTCGAGACCCTTTTTAAGGCGATCACGGAGAGCCCCCAGCCGGGCGGCCTCCTGCGACATCTCCTGTTGGCAAAGCTCGCAGGCTTTGCCTAGGCCGACGATGCCAGGCACATTGAGGGTGCCCGAGCGCATGCCGCGTTCATGGCCGCCGCCATCAATGATGGCGGAAAGCTGCACGCGTGGATTGCGCCGGCGAACGTAAAGTGCGCCAACACCCTTCGGTCCGTAAATCTTGTGGCCGCTAATGGCCAGCAGGTCGATGTTGTCCTTCTGCACGTCGACTGGAATCTTGCCCACCGCCTGCACGCCATCGACGGCGAAGAAAATGCCGTGTTCCTTGGCGATTTTGCCGATTTCGGCGATGGGGTTGATCACGCCAATCTCATTGTTGGCATACATGATGGTGATCAGAATGGTGGTCGGGCGAATGGCGGCTTTCAGCTCTTCCAGATTGACGCGACCGTCCTTCTGCACAGGCAAATAGGTGACCTCAAAGCCCTCTTTTTCCAAGCGCTTGCACGTGTCCAGCACGGCTTTATGCTCGATCGACTGCGTGATGATGTGGTTGCCCTTCTCGCGGAACATCTCCGCGATGCCCTTGATCATCAGGTTGTCAGATTCCGTCGCGCCGCTTGTGAAAATAATCTCTTTCGGCGTGGCGCCGATCAGCGAAGCAATCTGCTGGCGTGCGGTTTCGACGGCTTCTTCGCCGGCCCAGCCAAAGCTGTGGTTGCGGCTTGCGGCGTTCCCGAACTTCTCTGTGAAATACGGCAGCATCGCTTCCACAACCCGCGGATCAACCGGGGTGGTCGCGTGATTATCCATATAAATCGGCAGCTTGACAGCCATTTCCATAGTCTCCTAACTCGAACTCATCTACGAACCCGAACGCATCGAACCCGACAATCCCACCAACGCGGGCTCATTGGGGTCCTCGCTCAACTGCGCTATCGTTACTGTGCCCAATACCCCTAAAATGCTTTCATTCACCTTGCGGAGGGGCTCACGGACCGAGCATCTCTCCGTTGTTTCGCAATTCCCATGGCTCGTCACGCAAGACGTAATCAGCACCGGGCCATCGATGGCCGAAATCACGTCCAGCGCGCTCACCTGCGTGGGATCTTTCGCCAGCTGATATCCCCCCATGGACCCATGCTTCGCGACCACGACTTCTTCTCGCGCCAACCGTTGGAGCACTTTCGCCATCAGCGTGACGGAAATACCGTACTCCTCCGCAATTTCGTTCGCGCTGCATGCATGTTCGTGACGATGCATGGCCAAATGCTTGACGGCGATTAGCCCGTAATCGGCTTTCTTGGATAGCTTAAACATTTCTCACTCTAGTTCCTGCCCCCGGCAGGATATGCGACCTAATCAGTCGCACTGTAGAGGATACTCTGTTCCGCGCTTCAAGTCAACCAGGGCAAAGCTTACTTCGGGTTCAAACCCTTTATTTCGTGCAGTTTATAATAAGACCGATTTAGTCTGATTTCCAAGCGATTTGTGGCGAACGGTCATATTCTGCAATGAACGGTCTTCAGTTGGGTGCGAACGGTCAATGGGGTGTCAAGTCTGGTTGGCATGATACTCTAGCCAAGGAAACTATGACAGAAAGACGCAGCGCTGCCGCTTGCTGGCCCCCGATCACACGATTCGCTTGGCTCGCCCTTCTACTCACCCTCTCCACGCAATTGGTAAGTACGGGCTGCTCGCAAAGCGCGCAACCTGCCGTTACTGAGCAGCGCGTCGATCCATTCCCGTCGACGGCCTCGCCGGACGGCAAAACATTCACCCTCGTGGGTGCGGGTGATATTGCGGGATGTAAGGATTTGGATGGAGCTCGCGCTACAGCCAAACTGATCGAAGAAATCCCGGGAACGGTCTTTGCGGCAGGCGACTTGGCGTACGAAAGCGGCAGCCCCGACGAATTTCAGAACTGCTATGGCACAACGTGGGGAGAGTTTAAGTCGCGAACGAAGCCTGCCCTGGGAAACCACGAATACGTCAACCCGACCGCGCACGGATATTTTGAATATTGGGGCGCGCAAGCGGGGCCCGTTGGCAAGGGGTATTACAGCTACGACCTCGGCTCCTGGCATATCGTCGCTCTCAATACGAATTGCTACTCGAAAATATTGGGGGGCTGCGCTGTTGGTTCGCCGGAAGAGATCTGGCTGCGCAAGGATCTTGCCGAGCACCCCGACGCATGCGTTCTGGCTTACGGCCATCACGCGCTGTTCAGCAGCGGCGTGTTCAAGAGTCACGCCATTCATCCGGAATTAAAGCCGCTGTGGGAGGATCTCTACGCGGCCCACGCGGCGCTGGTCCTGGCCGGGCATGAGCATTCCTACGAACGCTTTGCGCCCCAGGATCCTGATGGCCACGCCAATCCAGCCAATGGAATACGAGAGATTGTGGTGGGAACCGGGGGACGCAGTCACGATCCACTCGGCTTTGCGACTCCCAACAGTGAAGTCCGCAACACGGACACGTTCGGCGATATCAAATTGACGCTCACACCGGGCCATTACACCTGGCAATTTATTCCTGAAGAGGGCAAGAAGTTCACCGACTCCGGCTCGGGCGAATGTGCTCATCACAGCGAACCGTCGAGTTAGACTAGCCCGGCGAGGCAAGCCTCGCCCCTTCGATACGCAGGTTTATCGCCATCAGTTGGTTGCGGAACAACTGCCGCCCGTTGAAGCAGCCTCCACCAATTTCTGAACCGTCGGGGCAGGCATCAGCACCAGCTGACCTTTTGGTTTTTCAATTTGCTGAAGAGCAGCAAGTTGCTGCGCTTTCCACTCATCCGGCGCCCGCTGCCCTTTCGCTATGTAATCCAAAGCCGCAAGGCCTAACGCGCCTAACGCCGAAAGATCCTGCGAGGTAGCGGAGACTTCTTTCACTAGAAAAGAACGCTGTGCGAGCGACTGAAGCAAAGCATCATTGTCGCGCCAGGCCGTAAACTGCCGACGCAGACGAGCTTCACTGTCGGAGTCATGGCAAGAAGCGGTGACGAATTTATCGACCAACTCTCCGAAATGTCGGGCAGCTGCGCTTTCGAGAGGCACCGCGTCAACCACACGATTCAGTGGCGTTGCGCTCGTCGGTTCTACAGTCGCGGTCTGCTCGCGGGTATAGTCCTTCACCGGTTCAACCACATTTGCGAGCGTCTTGAGGGCGGCAAATTCTTCTGGCGTGCTTGGACCTGCAATCCGTTCAAGCACTTGGTGGTAGTAGGTTTTGTGCGTCAGGCCCAGCCGTTCCAAGCGGTCGCTGATAACCTCCATGCGCCTGTGCATTGAAGCTGGATCGCTGACATCCTGGGGCGACCATAAACGCTCCGCGATCGCAGCGTTTCGCGGCCAAATGCGCGAATCGATATTTTTTGCATCGACGTACTCTGACCACATGCACGATTCACCGCCGAGTATTCGCGCTTTTTCATCCGGCGAGAGATTTGCCGCGGCGCCGCTCAGCGGGTCCACCGCATAGTGCCGCGCGGCGGTCCAGCCGAGGTCAAGGTAATAGCCGTTGGAAAGAATCCCGCGAAAACCCTGCTTCGCGGCCGCGGCCAAGGCGTCTGGCCCGCGCCAGGATTGAATAACAATATCTTTCGGCAGCGTCGGGTCAAGAACTTCATCCCAACCGACCATGCTTTTTCCATGTTTGGCCACGATCGGCTCGAGCCTTTTGTTGAAATAGGCTTGCAAACCTTCGTTATTTTTCAAATCATGCGCCTTGATGAATTCCTGAATTTTGGGATTAGCGTCCCACTGCTTGCCGTTCACTTCATCGCCGCCGACGTGGAAAAAGTGGTCGGGGAAAAGTCTGGCCATCTCGTCGAAGAGTTGATCGAGAAACTTGTAGACTTTTTCGTTGGTGGGATCGAACGCGGGATCGAAAACGCCCCATTTCCTTTCAATTTCGTAAGGGCCGGGCGCGCTGGCAAGCTCCGGATAGCCGACGAACCAAGCCGTGCTATGGCCGGGCACATCGAACTCGGGAACCACGCGGATGCCGCGGTCGCGCGCATAAGCGATCAGATCGCGGACTTCATCCTGCGTGTAGTAAAGCCCGTCGGAACCCATTTCCTGGAGCTTCGGGAACTTCTTGCTCTCGACTCGGAAACCCTGATTGTCGGAGAGATGCCAATGGAACACGTTCATCTTCACGGCTTCGAGGCCGTCGATATTCCTCTTGATCACATCCAACGGCGTAAAGTGGCGAGCTGAATCGATCATCAGTCCGCGCCAGGGGAATCGCGGCTTGTCGTTGATGGTGACAACGGGAGCGGCAAAGCCATCGGGCGAGACGTCCACCAGCTGGAGAAAAGTTTGCAGGCCATGCAAGACGCCGAGCGGATTGGGGGCGCTAAGCTTTGCGCCGGCAGCGCTGACTTCAAGAGTGTAAGACTCATCCTCGCCGAGCTCTTGAATCTCCTTGCTGGCGTGATCGGTATGAATCACGAGGCTGGCTTTGGCCGCAGCGCCCGGTTTCAATACCAAGGAGATTCCCGTCTGGCGCGATAACTGTCGAAGGAAACGCTGCGCGGCTCGATCCAGCCGCGGTTCCGTGTAACCAGTGAATCCCACCGTGAAAGAAGCATCTACAAGGAGATGGCCCGAGCCAATTTGGACGTTCGAAGGAACAGGCATGAGATAAAGAGGACGCTGATCCTGCGGCCGTACCGTTAAAGGAATCATCAGCGCGCTCAACATAAGCAAACCAAGACCTCGTATCCAGGGGCCAGCAGCCATGTTTTCCGCACTCCTTTGGAAATCGCGCCCAGAGCAGTCCGGGCTTGCTTCAGGTTGAATTCAGCAACGAGGATACTGTCACAGTCGGCGTCCGATACAAAAAGGAAATCTACGCCTTGAAGAGCGAAACCGCGCGGGACGCAAAAGTTTGCTCCGCGCCAATTTCCCGGCCTGGGTTAGGATAAGATATTCCAAGCGGCGCCCATGAAAACGTCTATCGCCATCTATCCCGGCTCGTTTGACCCAGTGACGAACGGCCATCTCGATTTGATCGAGCGCGGCGAAAAGATGTTTGATCTGCTGATCGTGGCCGTGTTGCGCAATGCGGAGAAGCAGCCGCTGTTTTCCGTGCAAGAGCGCGTCGAAATGCTGCGCGAAGTCACCAAGCAATGGCCGGCAGTGGAAGTCGACGTCTTCGACGGCTTACTCGTGGATTATGCGCGAAAGCGCGGCGCCGGCGTAATTCTGCGTGGCATTCGCGCCGTCTCGGACTATGAGTACGAATTGCAGATGGCGCTGATGAATAGGAAGCTCGAGCCACGTCTCGAAACGGTTTTCATGCTGCCCGGACTTTCTTATAGTTATCTCAGTTCGAAACTGGTGCGCGAAATCGCGCAATTGGGAGCGTCTTTGAATGGGCTGGTGCCGCCAATCGTGGAAGAGCGGCTGAAGGCAAAGGTTTCGTAGAAATTCTTTTGCGCCAAGATTGGCGCGGGCAAATAAAAAGGAGAGAGACAGGCTGAAGCCTGTCCTACTAGGAGAAAGCGTGCAACTCACCGAACGTATCAACCGCATACAAATCTCGCCGACGGCGGCGGTCATCGCCGAAGCCGACCGGCTGAAATCGCAGGGCGTGGACATCGCCGATTTCGGGCCGGGCGAGCCGGACTTTCCAACTCCCGACCACATCAAGAAGGCGGCGATTGCGGCCATCGAAGGAAACAAGACCAAGTACACGCCGACGCCGGGAATCATGCCGCTGCGCGAAGCGATTTGTGCCTGGCACAAGCGCGAGCTTGGCTCGGATTACGCGCCGAAAGAGTGCATCGTAACCGTCGGCGGCAAGCACGGCATTTTTAACGTAATGAGCGTGCTTGTGCAGGCAGGCGACGAAGTCATCATTCCCGCGCCGTACTGGG
Source organism: Candidatus Acidiferrum sp. (assembly GCA_049792735.1). Classification (GTDB taxonomy): domain Bacteria; phylum Acidobacteriota; class Terriglobia; order Acidiferrales; family UBA7541; genus Acidiferrum. The sequence goes on along the minus strand of JBARBE010000224.1, from coordinate 64 downwards.
TAAGTTTTCCGGACATCGTCAAATACGCGGGCGGCACACCGGTTTATGTTCAGACTCGGCCTGA
>JBARBE010000223.1:0-7262 GCA_049792735.1 Candidatus Acidiferrum sp. | reverse complement strand
ACCGAGGAAGCGAAGGCGCGGCACATTGTGGAATACCGGCAGGGCAAACAGCGCGACGCGCAGATGGCGCGTACGAGCGGAGCGCGCATTACGCTGGATCAGCTGCATGAACAGCTGAAGGCCGGCGACGTGAAGGAACTGGGCATCGTCATCAAGGCGGACGTGCAGGGTTCCGTGGAAGTGCTCAGCGAGATGTTGCCTAAGCTATCCACGGACCAGGTGAAATTGAAGATAATCGGGTCGGGAGTGGGCGCTGTGACGGAAAACGATGTGCTACTGGCGTCGGCGTCCGGAGCGATTGTTATCGCGTTCGGGATTCGGCCGGACCGCAAAGCGCTGGAGCTTGCGCAACAGGAACATGTGGACATCCGCTCACACACGATTATTTACGAAGTGTCGGACGAAATTAAGAAGGCCATGGAAGGCTTGCTCGAGCCGGTTATCCAGGAAACGTATCTGGGACGTGCAGAAGTGCGGAATACATTCCGCGTCAAAGGCGCGGGAACCGTGGCCGGATGCTACGTCGTGGAGGGCGTGCTGAAGCGCGACGCGCAAATCCGCGTGGTGCGCGATGGCGCGGTGATTTACACGTCAAAGCTGAGTTCGCTGAAGCGGTTCAAGGATGATGCGAGCGAAGTGCGGACGGGATTTGAATGCGGCGCGGGCATTGCGAACTTCAACGACGTGAAAGTCGGCGACATTTTGGAGTGCTTCAGCGTAACAAAGCTGAGCGCGGCGGAAGCGGCGGGGCAGACCGTCGGGACCGCCGGCCGCAGATAGAATAATTAGTCCCCCGGAGAGCTCATGCCGGTTGGCCTGCTTACCCTTGAGCTGCACATTCCAGACGCGCAATCGCTGAAGGACAAGCGGCAAGTGCTGCGGAGCTTGAAGGATAAGCTACGGAGAGAGTTCAACGTGGCGGTGGCGGAGCTGGACCACCATGACGTGTGGCAACGCTCGGTGGTTGGCGTGGTAACGCTTTCCAATGAAGAGAAGCATCTGAGAGAAGTGTTGCAAAAAGTCCTGGATGAAGCCGACCGGCTACTCGGCTCGTTTTTGATCAACCAGGCGATCGAAATTATTTAGGAAGTTTCGCGGGGACGGACATGAGTCCAGCCAATCACCGGCACGAACGGGTGGGCGAAGAGATTGCTCACGAAATCAACGCCATGCTTGCGGGAGAATTGAAGGATCCACGATTGGAAGGCATGGTGGTGGCGAGCGAAGTGCGCGTGCAGCCGGATATGAAACACGCGCGCGTGTTCATCAACATGCAGGGATCCGCCAAAGAGCAGAAGGATGCGATCAAGGCGCTGGAACATGCGGCGGGATTCATCCGGCGGGAGCTGATCGAGCGGCTGCAGCTTCGGCGATTGCCGGAACTGCATTTCACGCTGGATCATTCGCAGGAGTACACGGAGCGAATCGATCAGCTTTTGAAAGAAATGAAGAAGGATAAGCCGGCAGCGTCCTAAGCGTGCTTCGTTTCTAATTCTAGAGCAATCATCGAACATCCACACTATGCCGCGACAACCTCAGCCAGCTCCTTTTGATGGAGCACTTGTCATCGATAAACCGCGGGGAAAAACTTCGCACGATGTCGTCGATGCGGTGCGCCATCTGGCAGGGTTCCGGCAGATCGGGCATCTGGGCACGCTCGATCCGTTGGCGACCGGTGTATTGGTGCTCCTGCTGGGACGGGCGACGCGGCTGGTGCAGTTCTACAACGGGCGCAGAAAGCGCTACTCGGCGGGCTTCCGATTCGGATTTGCGACGGACACTTACGATTCAGACGGCGAGGCGCAAGGGCCGGACAATCCACCGCTTCTGGACGCGGCGGTTCTCGAGAAAATGGCGGCCGAGAGCATCGGAAAGTTTGCACAGATGCCGCCGGCTTTTTCCGCAAAAAAAGTGAAAGGCCGGCCAGCCTACGAACTAGCGCGCAAAAAGCAGGCGGTGGAACTGAAGGCGGTGGAAGTCGAACTTTTCGAATACAAATTGACTGGAATTGAAGGCAGCGTGGCGCGCTTCGTCATCGAGTGTTCTTCCGGCACGTACATCCGGTCGCTGGCGCACGACATGGGGCAGAAACTGGGCTGCGGGGCTCACCTGGCGGAGATTACCCGGACCGCGGTCGGCGAATTTTCGCTCGAACAAGCGATCAAGCTGGAAGAGCTGGCCGAAGCAGCGCGGGCGGGGAAATTTGAGGATTGCTTGATCCGTCTGGAAAATCTGCTGCCGAATTTTCCGCGGGCAAACGTTCTGCCGGTCGTCGAGAGGCGCGTGCGGCACGGCACGAAATTCAACGTGCAGATTGCGCAGATTCAGCCCGGGCGAGTGGAACTCCCTCCGGGAGCAACACTGCAACTCGACGGGGGAGAAGTGAAACCGCCACGATTGCGCGTGTTCAGCCAGCAAGACAAGCTGGTGGCTATAGCGGAAGCGGTGGTGCCAAGAACTTATCAACCGATCGTCGTTTTTGAACCCCTGCCTTAGGCAAAATAATTCTCAATAGATGAGGGCACGGCACGGATAGCGCTGCGATGCATCACGGCTCGCGGCGCGCAGGAAAAGGTGCGAGACTGCGGCCCGCCGTCGTGTCGCGTCCGGCATAGATCTCGCGTGAGATACGGTCGCGGATGCGCATTTTGTGGGGAGTAACGAGAATGAGCATCTCGGTATCCTGGGCAGTCGTGCTCCTTTGACCGAAGAGATAGCCAACTCCGCCAGGAAGATTGGCAAAGCCCGGAAGACCGGCGAGAGTGCGGGTCTCTTGATTATCGAGCAATCCGGTGATGATTGTGGGGACATCTTCCTTTACGCGCACGGTTTGAGAAATCGTGCGGTTGGTGAGGATGGGGATGCCATTGATGGAGGTACCGGCGAGGGCGCGAATCTCGAAATCCAATTGCAGAGTCACCTCGTCATTCGGATGAAGGCTGGGCGTAGCTTTGATCTTAACGCCGAGATCTTCGTACTGTGCACCGGGGTAGGGTTGCTGCGCGACTCCCAAGCCGGAGTTAGAAAATAAGCTCGCAGGGCTTAGGATTACGGTGACCTCGCCGGCGGTCCCGGAAGGATCGTCGGTGACAGCGACGTCGGGCGAAGAAGCGCCGCTGAGGTTAGCTGCGAGAATGGCGGTGGGATTTGTGCCGACAGGAAGTTCGAAAGCAGGGGCGAATAATCCCTGTCCAAGACCGAGGTAGACCGAAATGCTATCCGTGAGCGGGTCGGTTACAGCCAAGTCGGGATTGCCATCACCATTGAAATCCGCAATGGTGACCGCGGTTGAATTCTGCCCGGTGGCGAGCGGAGAGTTTGCCGCGGTGGTGAAAGTGCCATCGCCGTTGCCGAGCAAAACACTGAGAGTGCTGTCCGCCTGGTTGACGATCGCGAGGTCCGGGTGTCCATCAACGTTCAGATCTCCGCTGGCGATGGCGACCGGCGATTTGCCAACAGCAAACGGAGAATTGGCGGCCTGGGTGAATGTGCCATTGCCATTCCCGAGAAGAATCGAGAGATTGTTTGTAGTTTGGTTGACGATCGCCAAATCCGTATTGCCATCCGAATTAAAATCGCTTGCCGTCATGGCGATGGGGCCGGTTACGGCGCTCGGCAGGGCGAAGGGCGAGCCTGTGGCTTGTTTGAATGTGCCATCGCCATTGCCGAGAAAGAGGGAGAAGGTGTTATCCGTGAAATTGGTGACGACGAAATCTTGATTGCCATCGCCGTTGAAATCACCGGTGACAATGGAGCTGGGCTGTTGGCCGACGGAAATAGGAGAACCAGTGGCGGCTTTAAAAGTGTCGTCGCCGTTGCTAAGAAGGACTTGGACCGTGTTGGCGACCGGATCGGTGACGAGCAAGTCGTGAAAGCCGCTGGTGGTGAATGCGGCAGAGACGATGGATGGGGCGATAGCCGGAGCGCTTGCCCGGCTGGCGCCGAGGGAAATGGGAGAGCCCGCCTGGAGAAAGGTTCCGGTGCCCTGATTTTGTAAAATCGTTAGGGTGTTGTCGAGCTCATTGACAACCGCGAGATCCTGCTCGCCAATATTGCGGAAGTCCGCGGAGGTGAGCGCCACCGGGCCGACGCCGACGTTGTAGGAAGTGCTGGGCAGGATGCTGTTGGTTGCCCCAGCAACGAATGATGTTGGGCCCAGGCTGTTGGAAAGCAGAGACAGGGTAATGGGATAGCGGTCGCCTACAAAAAAGGTGGCGGGCTTTCCATCCTGGGCGCGCAAGAGAACCTGATTTCCGCTATGAACCAGTGTCAGCGCGTCGGAAAACTGCGCAGCGAATGATGGAAGTGTTAACAGAAATGAGCTCTTGCCGCCTCCCACCAGTGCTACCGGTGGGATAAGGGAACTGAGAGAGGTGCCGGCGCTTGCGGAGCTTCCTGCATTTCCGAAAATACTTGCCAGGAGCGTGACCAGGGTGCCGATGTCTTGTGCCGCCCTCAATTGCGAGATGAAGCCCGGAGTGAGAGAAATCAGGTTAAGGGAAGGGGGCGGCAAAATACCCAGGGCACGTGCCTTATTTCGGTCGACTTCGAGGATTTCTATCTCGAGCAAGACCTCGCCGCGAGCCCTTTCCACCTGGCTGATGAGCTCGCCGGCGAGGGCGAGCCGCTGGGGGGTGTCGCGCATGGTGATCGAATGGCTGCTGGCGTCGAGTGTTATCCGGGTGGCGCCTGTCATATCGCGAAGAACGCGAACCAGTTCCGTCATTTCGTCTGTGCCCACGGCCCCCGGAAGGACGAACGTTTGCTCGGCTTGCACCGCATACTGACGGCGCTTTTCGGCGGTGTCCTGCGCGACAAACAGGAGAGTGGAGGTCAACGGGCGGGAGAATGTGGCAGTCTCAGTGCCGAGGACTTTCAGCGCGGTATCGAAATCCACGTCGTCCACCACGAGACGAACGGTGCGCGCGGGCAAGTCGGGGTCGAATGTGACTTTGATTCCGTACATCTGGCCGAGCTGCTCGTAGACAGTTTTGGTATCGCCGCGAAGATTGATGTTTTGTTTCCCCGGGCGAGGTTTTAGTTCTGGCAGGCCTTCAACGGTTGAACCAGTCTTAGGGACGGGGCCATCATTCATGGCCTTCATTTCCTTGATGCGTTCGGCGACGATGGTGTTCCCCGGATCGATGAGCAGGGCCTTGGCGAGTTCTTCAACGGCAACGTCGGCGTGGCCAATGAGGGCGTCGCGCTCCGCGGCGTCGACGTGGTCGCGAACGAGTTTCGAGCGCATGGCCGCGATACGCTCGATCAGGGCGGTGTCCTGGGGAGCGTAACGGGCGGCCTGCTGATAATAATGGAGAGCTTCGTCGAAGTGGCCTTCGGCGAGGGCTTTGTCGGCGACTTCGGAAATTTTCTTCGCGTATTTTGGATTGGGACGCGGAGTCATCTGGAGTTCGGTTTCGTTGGGGACCGTCTGCGGAGGGGAGGACTGCGAAGGTTGTGAAGATTGCGCGAAGGAGGGAGCGCAAGAAAGAAGAAGGGTCAAGAGAAGAGCGGCAGATTGGCGTAGAAAGAGTGCAATCATAGTTGATTAGACTGGGCTAGCTATTCTACCGTGAGTGCAAGCGAGAAAGCGGACTGGATTGGTCCGGTTGACGGAAATACATATAAAGAGTACACTTAGAATTCAGTTGCAACTGACTTACAACTGGAGATTGCTTGCTTCCAGCATTTCTCATTGCACTCCGTGAAGGTGTCGAGGCGTCCCTCGTGGTCGGCATAGTCCTCGTTTATCTCACGCGCACGGGCCGGTCGCAACTGGCGCGTTTTGCCTGGTATGGCGTCGCTGTGGCGGCGGCGCTCAGCTTGGCGGTCGCGATTCTGCTGGAGCGCTGGCGCATCAGCGAAGACGGATTCGAGGGAGTGATGTACCTCGTCGCGGCCGCGTTCGTCATTACGATGATCCTATGGATGAATCGCGTTGCGCGCCACCTGAAAAAAGAAATTGAGCAGAAAATCGAGACGTATGTGGGTCGGGCAGGAGCGGCAGCGGGGTGGGGGATTTTCCTTTTTGTGTTTTTGATGGTGCTGCGCGAAGGGGCGGAGCTGGCGATCATTCTGCGGGCCGTGGAACTGTCCACCGAGGGACTGGAAATCTGGATTGGGACGGCTTTGGGAATTGGCGCGGCCGTCGCTGTGGGCGTGTTTTTTTTCAAGGGGACGCTGCGCGTTCCGTTGCACAGATTTTTTGCGGTTACCAGCGCGATCCTGATACTGGTGGCGGTTCAGTTGGGGCTGACCGGCTTGCACGAGCTGAGCGAGGCGCAATGGATTCCATCCAGCAAGGCGGAGATGGCCGTTGTTGGACCGATCGTGCGGAACGAATTGTTTTTCTTTGTTCTTATTTTTGGGGCTGCGGCGTTGATGATCTTGCGCGAATGGCAAGCGGCATCGCACGCGAAAGCGGCCGGCGAAGTTGCCGGTGAGGCGGAGAAGCGCCTGCTGGAGGCGCAGAACCGGCGCCAGAGGCGGTGGATGATTGCGGCGGCGACGGGATGTTTGTCCGTAATTCTGCTGCTGACGGGCGATTTTGTTTATACGAGTGCGAATTCGGCGCCGCCCAAGGCACAGGCCATCTTAGCGGTGGGAAATTTGGTGCGCATTCGCGTGAGCGAGGTACAGGATGGCAAGATGCATCTCTTTACGATCGACGCAGCCGGGCAGTCGGTGCGCTTTATGGTGATTAAGAAGCCGAATGGGTATGGCACGGCGCTCGATGCTTGCCGGATTTGCGGAGCCGAGGGCTATCGCCAGGACGGACAGAATGTGGTTTGCAGGCATTGCGGCTCGGCGATTTATATACCGACGATTGGCGATGCGGGCGGGTGCAATCCGATTGGGGTGCCTTCGCACGTGGAAGGCGGGGATATCGTTCTGGACGTTTCTTCCCTCGTACACGCAATGAAGGAGGTTCCGCAGTAGAAGGGCGCGATATATCGTGCCCCTACGAGCGCGACGACTGACTCCATGTTTCTGCGTTTAGTTGCGGATTCGTTTACGCGGCGTCCGCGCCGGAAGGTGCTGACGGCGGCAGCGTTAGCGCTTGGTATGGCCGTTGTGACCGCGGCGCTGAGCGTGTCGCTCGATGTGGGCGACCGTTTGGCGCGCGAGTTTCGCAGCCTCGGCGCGAACCTGGTGGTTACGCCGGCGGCAGATTCGCTGCCGCTTGAGATTGGCGGCGTGGACTACCGGCCCGTCAATGCCGGCGCGTATTTGCCCGAGGCAGATCTGCCGAAGATCAAGAC
>JBARBE010000222.1:0-22768 GCA_049792735.1 Candidatus Acidiferrum sp. | reverse complement strand
CGCAGCAGCTCCTTCAGTCCCACGCCTGACCATCCGAATTACGAGCCGATGATGGCCGAGCTGCAACGAATCTTCGACGCCTACAATCAGGATGGCCACGCCCGCCTCGAATACACCACCCACATCTATTTCGGCCACCTGGCGGGTAACCCATGACGCTTCGGATCCGTAATCGCGCGGTCCGGTCCTGTAAGGGCGGGGCCCGCTCCGCCCCTGCCACCCAGTCGTTTCACACGTCGCAGACTTTCTTCGCTCTTAACTGTGAGCTGTCAGCTGTCAGCTCCTCCAAGCATCACGAAGCAGGCAAAACGAAGACGCGAGTCCCTTCTCCCCTCTTCCTTCAACTTTCAACTTTGAACGTTCAACCTCGTCCTCCGCTCACGGATCACGGGTCACGGGACACGGATCACGTCCCAACAGAACGGAGCGCCACCGCCCCATGAAGGTCATCTACAACTGGCTGAAAGAATTCGTCGACATCACCGCCTCTCCCAATGAAATCGCCTCGCGCCTCGCTCTCTCCGGTACCAACATCGGCAGCGTCGAAAACGGACCCCACGGTGCCGTCATCGACGCCGAAGTCGGCTCGAACCGCCCCGATTGCCTCAGCCATTACGGGATCGCCCGCGAACTCAGCGCCGTCTACAAACTTCCCCTCAAACCTGTCCTGCCAAAACCCGCCGAAAGCGCGGCAAAAGTAACAGAAGCCGCCAAAGTGGAAATTCAGTCGCCAGAACTCTGCGGCCGCTTCACCGCTCGCGTCATTCGTGGCGTAAAAATCCAGCCGTCACCGAAATGGCTGAAAGACCGCCTCGAAGCCAGCGGCGTCGTCAGTATCAGCAACGTCGTGGACATTTCCAATTACGTCATGCTCGAGTTCGGCCACCCGCTTCACACCTACGACTACGACAAAGTCCGCGATCACCGCATCGGCGTCCGCCGCGCAAGAGCGGGCGAAAAAATTCGCACGCTCGACGGCCTCGAAAGAACTCTCGATTCTTCTCTCTCTGTCGTCTTCGACGGCGACGGTTCTCGAGCCGTCGGCATCGGGGGCATCATGGGCGGCGCCGACACCGAAATTTCCTTCTCGACGAAAAATATTCTCATCGAATGCGCCTGGTTCGAACCCATTGCCGTTCGCAAAGCCGCCCGCTCCCTGAAACTTCACACCGAAGCCTCGACACGCTTCGGCCGCGGTGCCGATCCCGAAACCGCCGAGCTCGCCTCGCGTCGCGCTGCCGAATTAATCTTGCAACTCGCTGGCGGCGAACTCCTCTCCGGCGTCGTGGATGTCTATCCCGGCAAACGAGCACAGAAAAAAATTCAGCTGACCCGCACGGAGCTTCTTCGCGTGATGGGTGCGGACGTCCCCGACAGGGAGATTGAAGCCATTCTGAGCGCGCTCGGCTTCGCTCCCTTTCGAATTGACCAGAATCGCGGCACCGCTGGCTCCGTCCTCGCCGCGTGGGAATGCACGCAGCCAAGTTGGCGCGCCGAAGTCGAACGCGAAATCGACCTCATCGAAGAAGTCGCGCGCATCTACGGCCTCGACAAATTTCCGCCTCGCTTGCCCGCCGCGAGACAAGGCGCGCAACGCCTTCCGAAATTCGCGCCCGAGCTGCGCGTCCGCGAGCGCCTCATCGGTCTCGGCTATCGCGAAATCCTCACGATTCCCCATGTCGCCGAAGAGCGCGACGCGCTTTTCCGCCCTGAGGGTGTCGCTCCCGCGCGCCTCGCAAATCCGCTTTCCGAGGAAGCCAACGTCCTCCGTTCGAACGGCCTCGTCACCATGGCCGCCGCTCTCGAATGGAATCTCAACCACGGCCAGCGCAACGTCCGCCTCTTCGAAATCGGCCGCCGTTATCGCCTCGAAGGAAGCGCCTCCGTCGAAACGCCTATCCTGACGATTGGCGCAACCGGCGAAGCCCGCGAAAAAGGCATCTACGAGACCGCCCGCGCGTTCGAATTCGCCGACCTCAAAGGCGACCTCGACGCCATCGGGCAACTCGCCAGTCCTTCAAACAGCAACGCCTTTCAATGGAGCGAAGGCGGCGCCACATGGACTCACGCGGCCCGCCGCGGAACGATTCAACTCCACTCCAACAATCCAAACGATGTCATTCTGAGCGAAGCGAAGAATCCCGGCTTGATTGCCGACGCTGGCACGGCGTCGACTTCCGCGACGCTCGGCGTTGCAGGCCAGCTTGCGCGTCGCGTCGCGGAAAAATTCAAATTGCGTCAGGATATTTTTCTAGCGGAAATCGCGCTCGATCCATTCTATGCGCAGATTCGCGCGGCGAAAGAAGCGCGGCGCTACGAGCCGCTCCCGCGGTTCCCGGCGGTCGAACGCGATTTTTCCTTGCTGCTCGCCGAAGGCATTCCGTTTTCAGACGTGGCCGGCGCGATCCGCGCGCTCAACATCGCGGAAATTTCAGCCATCGAAGCGGCGGATCTGTTTCGCGGTAAAAATGTTCCTGCCGGAAAATATTCCCTGCTCGTGCGTGTAACGTTTCAAAGCCGCGAAGCCACGCTGACCGACGCGCAGATCAGTGATTTCTCCGCCAAAATTATTTCCGCGCTCCACAAAACACTCGGCGCGCAACTCCGCTCCAATTGAAGGGGCGCGAGTTGATTGTTCTCGTCCGCGCCGCTGTGCGCTACAATCCCGAGACATGAGCAGTCCCGTGAAAGTCGAGATATTCGGGCAGACGTACGCGATTCGCGGCGAACTGGACGAAGCGTACGTCCACGACCTGGCGCAGTACGTCGACGAAAAAATGCATGCGATTGCGGCGGGCGGAGCGACGGTGGACACGCAAAAAGTTGCGGTGCTCGCGGCGCTGGCGATTGCGGATGAGCTCCACAGCTCGCAAAAAGATCGCGGCGACCGTGAAGAGTTGCTCCGCGAACAAGCTGAACGCTGCCTGACCCTCGTCGAGCGCGCCCTGAAGCAAACCGCATAAGCGAATCAAAGCAGATTCCTCGCTTGGCTCGGAATAACTATAAAAAACTAAGACACTCATGTCATTGGCTCCAGGAGGTGGGAGTGCGGATCCAGCGATGTTTGACAAGGGCCGTTTGCAGCGTCGTAGGCAGCGGGCCTTTGGCGCTGGCGGCGATGTTGGATTCGACGTTACGGATTTTGCGCATGCCGGGGATGATGGTGCTGACGTCTTTGTTGTCGAGGATGAAGCGGAGCGCCAGTTCGGGCATGGTTATGCCGTCCTTGAGGAGAGGCTTGAGGGCGTCGGCGTGGGCCACGCTGGACTTGAGATTTTCCGCGACGAAATAGGTGTTGCGCCAATCGCCTTTTGGCCAGGTGCTATCGACGGTGAGGATTCCTGCGAGCGAACCCTCATCGAACGGGCAGCGCGCGATGACAGCGACATCTTTTTCGCGGCACGCGGGAAACAGTTCGTCCTCGGGATTCTGGTCGAAGATGTTGTAGATGACTTGCACGGCGTCGACGAGGCCGGCGCGCACGGCGCGAATGCCGTTCCACGGTTCCCAGCGATTGAGGCTGACGCCGACGGCGCGGACTTTGCCGCTGGTACGGAGGTTTTCGATGGCGCGCGGCAAGCGCTCGTCGTCGAGCCACTTGTCTTCCCAAGTGTGAAATTGGATAAGGTCCAGCGTGTCGACGCCAATGTTGGCCAGGCTCTTGTCGACGTATTCGACGATGTAGTCGGGCGGAAAACAATCGTCGAGAGAAAATTCGCGGCGGCTGGGCCAGCGGCGATTTTTCGGCGGAATTTTTGTGGCGACGTAAAATTTTTTGTCGGGTCCGGCATTAGCGGCGTTTTTGTTGGCGCGAAGAATTTTGCCGAGCAGTTCTTCGCTGTGGCCGTCGCCGTAGGCCCAGGCGGTGTCGAAAAAATTGCAACCGAGATCGACGGAGCGCTGCAACGACGCGAGCGATTCCGTGTCCTCCGAGCCGGTCCAGCCGGCCATCCCCCACATGCCATAACCAATTTCGCTGACGTTCCATCCGGTGCGGCCGAAGCGTCGGTAGTGCATGGTCGGTGTCTCCTTGGAATTGGAGGCGCCATTATACGTGACCCCTGGCCTGTGTTCGGTGGCCTGTGAGAGTGCGAAGTAACGAAGTAAGGAGGTAAGGGTGTAAAGAGGCGGGGACACGAGCGGCGGAGGAAAAAGCGGATCCCTTCCGACAAGGTCGGAACCTTCGGTGGCTTCGCTCAGGATGACCGGCGGCGGTGCATGGCTTGGCGGAGGAGGGCGTTGATGCGGGTCTGGTAGCCGGGGCCGGAGCGCTTGAGCCAGGCGAGGACGTCGGCGTCGAGGCGGAGGGTGACGGAGCTTTTGATGGGGCGGTAGAATTTGCCGACGACGGCCTTACTCCAATCCGTTATTTCAGGGATGTCGGAGGTGTCGATGTCCTCGTCGCGGAGACGCACAAGAGCTTCGAGCTCTGGATCAGGGGTTTTGGCGCGCCCGTTCGTAAACTTCTCTTTCGCGGCGGGTGGCTTTTCGCGCTGAAATGATTCTGACTTCTTCTTCGTTCTCATCTTCATCTTCGTCTTCGTCTTCATTCCCGGTCTTATCGGCCCGCTGCTCCAGCGTGTGAACGACTACGAGAACCACGACACCGTTTACCAGCCCGATCGTCAGCCAGCGTTCCTCAAGTTCGCAGTCGTCCGGGAGGCTGACGGTGCGGGGATCGTCAAACACGAGCGTGGCGCGCTCGAAACTGACGCCGTGCTTGGCGAGGTTGGCGGCGTTCTTTTGCTCGTCCCAAGTAAAACGCATTCAGACAATGGCCTTACAATTCTGCATGTACGCGGTCGCCGCGTCAAGCGGGGTTCTTCGGATCTTCGAGAAGCGTCTTCGGTAGTTTACTGTAGATTTAGATGGTGTGTCTTTTGTCTTTGATTAGGAATTCGCGCTCGCAAGATGCCGGGCTAAAGCCCGGCACCTACAAAGGATACGAAGAAAAAGAAAGAGGGCACGACATGTCGTGCCCCTACAACGGACACGCCAAAGACAAAAGCAGATTCCTCGCTGCGCTCGGAATGACAGGTTGAGTTGGGAGCCGTAGAGAAGATTGTTTAGTAACGCCAGGAGGTGGTGTCAGCGCCGGGCGGGGCGGATTCGAGCATGTGGGCGGCGGCGGCTTTTAGGACGCGTTGAGTGAAGGTTAGGCTGCCTTCGCGGGTAGTGCTGCCGGGAGGGCCGGTGTAGCAGTGGGGTTGGTCGACGCCGTAGTCGAAGGTGGCGTCGGAGTGGGGATTGCTCGTGGCGTCTAGGGCGTGCTGCATGAGGTGGACGGCGCCATCGAGATAGTAGGTGTCGGCGGTGCCGACCGTGACGTGGAGTTTGCCCTGGAGCTTGGGGCCTAGGGTTTTCCAATTGCGCTGCATGATCGCGGTCAGGTCGTAGTGCTCGAGCCAGTAGGCGGCGACATCGTGGTTGATTACGCCGGTGCGCTGGTTCCAGATTTCGGCGGGGTAGCCATCAGCCCCGACGGGGCTGAAGACCGCTTGCCAGATGTCCCACTGCTCGCCAGAGCGGCCGTGCGTGCCGAGGACGAGCTCCCAGCGATTGGTGCCTTCGGTGGTGGCGAGGATGAGGCCGGGCGGAGTGCGCATTTCGGATTGGGCGATGCGGCCGAAGGGGCCGATGGTCCAGTAGGCGTTTTTGTCGTTGTAAATGTCCACCATTTGATAGGCGTGGAAATCGACGGGATCGGGACAGGCGCCCCAGGCGCCGTTGAAGTCATCGGGATAGAAGACTTGCGTGGCGAGCGTTTCCCAACCGCCGGTGCTGCCGCCGTAGACGGCGCGAGCCCAGCCCTGGCCGATGCCGCGAAATTCTTTTTCAATATAGGGGATGAGTTCGCGATTGATGGCTTCGCCGTAGGGGCCGACGTTGGCGGAATCCACGGCGTAGGAATCGTCGTAATAAGGATTAGCGTGCTGGATGAGGAGCAGCAACATGCGGGGGAGCTTGCCGGTGGTCCAATCCTGATAGAACTGATAGCGGGTTTGCTCGCGTTCGAGCTGGAAACCGGAGAGGCCGGGTTCGGGAGGAGTGGTGCGGAAGCCGCGAAAATCTTCGGGGAAATGACCTTGGTTGACGAGGAGCGGATAGTGAGCGTTAGGATGCGAGGCCCAGCCTTCGGGGATGACGACGATGGCGCCGAGATACATGGGACGCCCCCAGAATTTGGAGAGGACTTCACTTTTCATTTTTAGGTGCTTGACCCAGGCGGTGTCCGGCGGCGGAGGGATGGGCGCGACGATTTTGGTGAGATGGAGCTGGATGGGAGCGGCGTTCGCGCCGGCGGGATCGATGTGAATTTTTTCGGGGACGCTATAGAAATTGCCGGGCTTGGAGTTCCAGTGCTGGCCTTCGCCTTCGTCCATGGGGAGCTTGACGGTGTGGCCGTCGGCGCGATGGAAGGTGGTGTATTTGTTGAGGACGGCCTGGACCCAGTAATCGCCGGCGGGGATGTCGCGGAAATTGGCGGTGGGGTAGCCGAGGGCGTCGTCGTTGATGAAGGCAGGCTGGCCGGGGGCGAGGGCGTCGACGTCGGCGCCGAAGATTTGCTGGGAGTGGACTTCGACTTCGAGGATTTGGTCGCGAGGCTCGGGGTCGTTGGTGGTGGAGATGACGACGTAGATGCGGCCGTCGAGAGGAGCGGAGCTGAGATCGGAGCTGAAGGAGATGGCGAAGCGCGGTTGTGCGGAGGGGGATTTTGCGCGCGGAGGTTGCGGGGCGGCGGAAAGAATCGCGACGGAGACAAAGAGCGCGGCGACGCCTGCGAGAGGGCGAGCGGCGAATTTGTGTGCAGCATGAAATGCGTTGCAGCAGAAAACCTTTGGCGGACGCGGCATCAGAATGTTCCTCGGCGAGACGTGAATGGTGTTAGAAGAGCCGCGCCATTGTAGCCGAGAGTGCGGGGAAAGTCTGCCGATAGCGATCAGGCCGCGGCGGTGGCGGCTTTCTTAGTGGTTTTGCGGGACTTTTGGAGGACTTCGCGCTCGGCGCGGACCCAGTCTTCCAGCGGGTTGCCGGGAGCGCCGTTGCGCTCGAGATAGATTTCGTAGGCGCGTTGCGCGATTTTTTCCTGGGGGGAAAGTTTTTTGGCGGCGGGAGATTTACTTTTCGCCGATGAACCATTTCCATTTGCTCTTGCCATAAGCTCCTCGTTCAGGCCGTGACCCGCGGCCATGATTCCTGCCTTTTGAGAAATCCGGGCCGTGGGGGCCAGACCGTAAATCTAAATTCGCCTCGAAGCAGAGAGATGCTTCCAGAAGCGTCATCATTATTATGAGAGCGAACGGGGGAAAGAAGGCAAATGAAATTTGAATAAAGAGAATCGAAATCGGAAATGGGAGAGCGAGGGGAAAAGTGAAAAGGGAAATGAAGAAGCATGGATCTGGCGCAAGGGTAGGCGATGGGCAGCGGCTTGTCGGTTGGAGGGGCGAGGAGGTATGCTTCGTTGCGGACGCTTTGTTCGAAAGACGTGGAGCGTGAGAAGAGAGATTATTGCGAAGGGGGAATGATCATGAGGCGAATGGGATTGGTGATGGCGGCGCTGATGATGAGCGGAGCGGTTTGCGGGGCGCAGGAGGCGGCGTCGGGGACGGTGGCGAATCCGGTGACGACGACGGTGAAGGAAATCATGGCTCGCTACGACAAAAATATGTCGGAAGCGGCGGACTTGATGCCGGCGGATAAATTCAGTTTCAAGCCGACGCCAGAGATGATGACGTTCGGGCACCTGACGATGCACATTGCGCAGTCGAACAATTTCCTCTGCGCGAAGATTTCGGGGCAGGAGGCGCCGAAGCTCGAGCTGAAGGACACGGATCCGAAAGAGAAGTTGGTAGCGGCGCTGAAGGATTCGTTTGCGTATTGCAGCTCGGCGCTGGCGGGCGTGGACGATTCGAAGCTGGGAGATTCGCTGCCTTGGTTCGGGGGCCGGACGACCTCCCGGGCGGGTGCGCTGATCGCATTGACCGACGATTGGTACGATCACTATAGCGCGCAGGCAGTGTATTTGCGGCTGAATGGGATCTTGCCGCCGACGGCGCACCCACCCAAGAAGTAAGCGGAAAATCGTGAGCGGCAAGTAGCGGCTGATAAAAGTCGCTGCCAGCGAACCTCGAAGAAACAAGAGCGCGGACCTAGACCTGGAGGACATCGCCTTCGCGGGCGACGACTTCGTAGAGGACTGGGTTGACGAAGAAGCCCAGGACCAGGCGCGAGACGAGGCCTGCAACGACGACGATGGCAAAGGGTTTTTGCGTGTCGCTGCCGACGCCAGTGGACATGGCGGCGGGGAGAAGGCCGAGACACGCGACGAGTGCGGTCATCATAATGGGGCGGAGGCGAAGGAGCGAAGCTTCCATCGTCGCGACGCGGATGCTTTTGCCTTCGAGGCGAAGTTTGTTGATATAGCTGACGAGGATGACCGCGGTCTCGACGGACACGCCGAGCAAGGCAAGCAAACCGAGAATGCTGGAGACGCTGATGGGCGTGTGCGTGAGTTTGAGGGCGATGAGGGCGCCCACGGGCTCGGTCAAAATGACCCCGAGAGCGATGGAGATGGGGAATTTGAAGTTGTCATAGAGCGCGAAAAGGATCATGAAAATGAGAAGCAAAGCGAGCGGGCCGATAATGATAAATTGCGCCTTAGCTTCGAGGAGCTCGCTGTACTCGCCGCCCCAATCGAGATGATAGCCTTCCGGTAGAGTAACGGCTTTTTGGACGGCGGCCTGGCCCGCGTTAACGACGCCTTCGAGGTCGCGGCCCTCGACGGAAAACTGAATGCCGATGTAGCGGGAATTGTTTTCGCGATAAATGAAGGACGCGCCGCTGGTTTCCTTGATAGTGGCGAGCTCGGAGAGCGGAATCTGCTGTCCGGCGGGGGCGGGAACGAGGAGATCGCCGATATCGCGGGCGCTGGAGCGGTACTTGGGCTCCATACGGACGATGAGGTCGAAAAGTTTTTCGCCCTGAATCACTTGTGTTGCGGCTTGTCCGCCAATGGCGGCTTGAACGACGGCTTCGACGTCGGCGACGTTGATGCCGTAGCGGGCAATTTTGGCGCGGTCGGCATCGACGATGAGGTTCGGCTGGCCGAGTTCGCGGACGACAGTGAGTTCCTTGAAGCCGGGAGTCTTGGCCAGAACGTCGCGAATCTCGACGGCCTTTTTCTGGAGGATGTTGAGGTCGGGACCAAAAACTTTGACGGCGAGAGAAGACTTTAGACCGGTGAGAGCTTCGTCGACGGCGTCTTCGGCAGGCTGCGTGAAGTTAAAGATCACGCCGGGATAGGCGGAGAGATCTTTGTCAAACGCGGCGCTCAATTCTTCCTTGGTGTGGATGGAACCGGATTTCCAGGACGCGTCGTTGTAGGGCTTCAATCCCACATAAAACTCACAATTAAAAAATCCGGTGGGATCGGTGCCGTCATCCGTGCGGCCAAGCTCCGAACCGACGACGGTGACCTGCGGATATTTCCCGAGAATGTTGCGGACCTGGGGAGCGAATTTGGCAGCCTCTTCGAAGGAAATGGTGTAGGGCATGGTGGCGCGAACCCAGATAGCGCCTTCATCGAGGTGCGGCAAGAATTCGCCGCCGATATACGGGAGGAGAAGCAGAGTAGCGCCAAAGATGAGGGTAACAACGATAAGAGTCAACGCGGGATGGTTGAGGCACCATTCGAGTTGCTTGCCGTAGCCATCGCGGACGCGCTCGAAAATGCGATTGGGTTTTTCCTTTACGCCGTTCTTAAACCAGTAGGAGGCGAGGACGGGGACGAGAGTGAGTGTGAGGATGAGCGAGCCGACGAGAGCGAAAGCCATGGTGTCGGCCATGGGATGGAAGAGTTTTCCGGCAGGACCGGTGAGGGCGTAGATAGGAAGATAACCGGCGATGATGACGGCAACGGAATAAAAGATGGGCCGGTCGACGTCGCGAGCGGCAGCGAGGATAACATCGTTGATTTTGTAATCCTGGCCATGACGAAGACTGAGCTCGCGGTAGATGTTTTCGACCATGACGATGGTGCCGTCAATGATGATGCCGAAGTCGATGGCGCCAATGGAGAGGAGGTTGGCAGCTTCACCGGTGGCGTGAAGGAAGATGAAGGCAAAGAGAAGAGCGAGAGGAACCGTGAGCGCGGTGATGATGGCGGCGCGCAGGCTGACGAGGAAAAAGATTAGGACGATGAGGACGAGGGCCATGCCGCGCAAGAGATTCCATTCGACGGTGTCCGTGGTAACACGGACCAGATCGCTGCGGTCATAGAAGGGGCGAACCTTCACATCTGGCGGGAGAAGATTCCGGTTAAGCTCGATTGTTTTTTGTTCGACTCCCCGAAGCACATTTTGCGTCTGCTCGCCGCGGCGCATGAGGATGACGCCTTCGACGGCATCGTCATTATTTTTCGCTTTGTCCTGGAAACCGTAGATGCCGAGGCGCGGGGCAATGCCGATGACGACGCGGCCGATATCCTTGATGCGGATGGGCACGCCGTTGGCGCTGCCGACGACGACTTCGCCGATGTCGGCGGTATCTTTGACGAGGCCGAGACCGCGAACGTAGTAAAACTGGCCGCCCTGCGTGTAAAAGCCGCCGCCAGTATTGGCGTTGTTGGCGCTGAGCGCGTTCAGAACCTGCACGACAGGCAAACGGTAGTTATTGAGTTTAACGGGGTCGAGGAGGACGTGATACTGCATGGTGGGGCCGCCGAAGCCGGAGTCATCGGCGACACCGGGAACGCTGCGATAGGCGCGCTCGAGAATCCAAGCTTCATAAGTATGAAGCTCCATCGGAGAGCGATCGGGACTTTCGATGACGTAACGATAGACGAGGCCGCTGGGACTAAAGAGCGGGGCCATGCTGGGAGTAACGCCAGCGGGCAGCGAGGCGTCGCTGAGGCGCTCGAAAACAACATTGCGAGCAAAGTAGGGGTCGGTGCTGTCCTCGAACGTAAGGATCACGTCGGAAAGACCGTACAGAGAAATGGAGCGCATCACCTTGAGATTCGGAGTGCCGTTCATGGCGAGCTCGAGCGGAAGAGTGGTGAGACGCTCGACTTCTTCCGCGGCGTGACCGGGCCACTGGGTGATGAGTTCGACCATGGGAGGAGAGAGGTCCGGATAGGCGTCGACGGGCATGCGGCGGAAGGATTCGGCGCCGGCAACCACGATCAACAAAGTAACCATCAGCACGAGGAAGCGCTGTTGAAGGGCGAATTGGACAATGCGATGGATCATCGTGTTTTTTCCGGCTTCAGCTCCCGCTAATGTTCCAAGGAATTCTTGAATTGCAAGAAGAGGCTGCCATTGCCGACAACGTGCTCGCCTTCCTTCAAGCCGCTGGTAATTTGCGTGCGGCCTCCGTGGCTTTCGCCGAGTTGAACCACACGGCGGGCGAATTCGTTTTGATTTGTGGGGGATTGGACGTAGACGAACGGCTCGTTTTCCGTGTCGCGGAGGACGGAGGCATCCGGAACTGTAATGGCATTGGCGATGGCGGTGGCATTCACGGATGCAGTCACGTACATATCCTTTTTCAATTTCTTGCCAGGATTTTCGGTGACGATGCGCGCCTGGAGAGTGCGGGTGTTGGGATCGAGAGCGGTGGCGATGTAAGAAATGCGTCCGTGAAATATTTCCGGATAAGAGTCCGTGTTGACGTCGACGCTATCACCCAAATGCACGTAAGCCATTTCGCTCTGATAGACATTGACGAGAACCCAGACGGTGCTCATGTCCGAAATGGTCGCAACTTGGGTGGCCCCAGCCTGAAGCAGTTGGCCAGGGCCGACGAGGCGCTCGACGACTTCTCCGCCCACGGGAGCGAGAACGGGAACTTGCGAAGTGGTTTTTGGAGGATTCGTGACGAGGGATTCGGGATCGTTGACGCCGAGGACACGGAGGGCGTCCTCGCTGGATTGCAGATCGGCCTGAGCCTGTGTGCGGTTGGATTCGGCCGTTTGGAAGTCGGCCAGGGCGATGGCACCGTGATTGAAAAGATCTTGCGCGCGAGTGAAGAACTTATCGGCAAGGAGATAGGCATCGCGCGCCTTGATGTAGGTGGAGCGCGCAGCGGAGTAATCAGGGCTGTTGACGGTGAGGAGGGGCTGCCCTTGATGCACGGTCTCGCCAGGAGCGACGAGAAGCTCATGGACGGGCCCGCCGATGGCGGCGAAGACAGGGGTGGTCATGAAAGCGTTATAGGCCACGGCTCCGGTGAGGCGCAGGACGCGAGGGAGGGTGGATTTTTGGACGGAAACGACCTGGAGGTGGGCCATCTGGTCCTGAGGAACGGTGAAGAGAGACGCGGTTTCAGCACGAGATTCCTTCGACGAATAGGAAGTCATCTTGGATTCGGATTCACTGGGACCGGCGCCGCAGCCGATGAGCGCAACCAGCGCGGAGGCGCAAACCAAAGCGATAGCTGGAACAATCCATTCACGAAATTTTTCCTTGAAACTGAGTAATTTGAAATTCATGGCAGACTCCTGGTTCCCACGGCTGCGCGCATCTGTTCGAGCGCGGTCATGTAGCTGGCGAGCGCCTGGCGGTAGGCTAGTTGATTGGCGCGGTAGGTGCGCTCCGCGTCGAGAAAATCGAGCAAGCTGGCGGCGCCTTTTTGGTAGGCATACTGGCTGATGTCGCGGGACTGCTGTGCGGCGTCCACATAGCCGCTGCGGTAAAGCTGGACGATCTGGTCGTTGGTGCGAAGAGCTTCATAAGCATCGACGACATCGGACATGACTTGTTCGGAAGCTTCCTGGGCAAGCTCTTGTGACTGAGTGATGGCGTAACGGGTGCGGGCGATTTCGCCCTGGTTGCGGTCGAAGATGGGGAGCTGGATATTGAAGAAAAATGCGCCGGAGTTGGTGGCGGCGGTATGCGTGTAGTTGAAGCTGGCGCCGAGATCGCGCTTGCCGTTGGCTTCGGCGAGCAGTTCCTGGCTCCGCGCGGCAGTTACACCTTGCTGGGCGGCGAGCAAATCAGGACGGGTGCGCATAGCCAGCGCTTTGAGATCTTCGAGGCCGGCGTGGACGGGCTGGTAATCCAACTGGCCCTCGACATCGAAGAGATCGGGAACGGATTCGAAACCGATGAGCTGGCGGAGTGCGGCAATGGCCTGAACTTTCGAGAGGGCGGCGGCGGAGAGATCGGTCTGAAACTGGAGAAGCTGGAGTTTGATTTTGAGGTAATCGCCCTCGCTCATGTCGCCGGCTTTATAGCGCTCTTGGCTGATGTCGACGGTTTTCTGGAAGCTCTCGAGATCCTGTTTGGCAAAATCGATCGTGGACTGGGCGAGGACGACGTCGATGAACTGCTGGGAAACGTTGAAGACGAGGGTGCGCTCGTTGTCGGTGACCTGAGAACGAGTGACGGTGGTCTGATCCTGGGCGGCTTGCAGGCGATGCTGGCGTTTTTTGCCGCGCTCGAAGGTGTAGCCGAGGCCCAAGTCGAACTGAGCTTGGTTGTTGATGTAATCGGCATCGAACTGGCTCGGCTGAAAGATGGGAAGGAATTGGGCGTCCCAAGAGAGGACGGGGTTGGGACGGAGATTGGCGGTGATTTCGAGGGCCTGGTCTTGCAGTATGGTGGAGCGAGCGGCCTGGATAGCGTGGTTGTGCTGGAGGGCGAGGCGGATGGCTTCGTCGAGAGTGATGCGCATGGCCGTAGTTTGCTGTGGTGCGGAAGCCGGGAGCGAAGATGCAGCCGGAGCCGCAGGGGGATTCTGCTGGGCGAGCAGAGAGGCAGGTAAGGCCAAAAGAGCAGTGGCCCATGCCATTCCTTTCCTCATGTGAGTACTCCTCTAGAGTCCCTCGATAGAGGGACAAGTCGCTACAGTTATGGTGGACCGGATATAATTGAGAAAACGCGGGCAACTACACAGCTGGGGGGGCGCGCGGAGAGGTGGTACGAGGAAGTTCTACGGAGGGAGCAAGAATCGCGACGAAAACTTCAAGACGGTCGGCGACGGGAACGATGGCCAGATGCGGGGTCTGAGTGGCAATCGCGGATGCCGCCGCGGAACACAGCTGACAGGGATGTGAGGTTCCGGGGCCGGAATTGAGGTCGGCGCAAAAATGGAATTGCGCCGCCAGGAAGATCATTCCGAGGAGCAAGGCACCGAACCGCACTCTATGGGGGCTGAGAAACATCCTTGTACTGAGACGAAGCTTAGGCCGGAATGGTTGCGGGGTCAAGCAATGCGGGGGCCCGAGGGGTAACTTTCTGCAACCGGCAGTCCAGCCGGGGCGTCCAAGGTGTTACGCTAAGTCGGGGGCTCATGCTACGGCGTAATCGTATCTTTGAGCGGACAAGAGCGCAGCGGGCGCTGGCCATCTTTGCGTGCGCCGTGCTGCTGTATTTCGCCGGAGGCGGCAGCCTCCTGCATCACCACACGAGCGGTCCGGAAACTCCTTGCCATATCTGCCAGTCGATGCACGTGCCCGTGCTGGCCGCGGCCGCGCTTGATCTGGTCGCCGCTCCCGAACTGATCGCACGATTTTCTTCGCTCCGGCAGCATGCTGCGCCGAGCAAAACTTTTTCACTGCACCGCGCCTCCCGAGCACCGCCGTCCGCGTAATTTCCATCTCCTGCTAGTGAATCTCTCAAACAAGTGTTGAGCCGTATCCGGCCAGCACCACCGCCGTATTCCAGGCGGTCCCTATCCACACAGCACAAATAACGACCCGCACAGGGATGGAGAAAACATGGTAGAGCGTTTTGGGAAGTGCTTATTTTTGGCGTTGGTATTGTTGTATTCCGCGGCGACGGTGAAGGCGCAGATCGGGAATTCGGGATCGATCGAAGGCGTAGTGAAAGATGCCTCCGGGGCAGTGGTCACTGGGGCGACGGTCGATATTTCCGACCCGGTTAGCGGGTACCACCGGGAAGCGACAACGGGAAGTGATGGCGCGTTTCGGTTTACCAACGTGCCGTTCAATGGATACCACATGGTTGTGACAGCCGCTCAATTCGCCTCGTATACGCAAGATGTTGAAGTACGGTCGGCGGTACCCACCACCGTGCAGATTGGTCTGAAGGTGGGAAGCACATCGACGAGCGTGACGGTGGAAGCCAATGGCGGGGATTTGGTGGAGAACGATTCGACGTTTCACACCGATGTGGACCGCGACCTGTTTGTAAAAGTGCCGCTGGAGAGCGCTTCGTCGCCGCTGACGTCGCTCGTGACGCTGACGACGCCCGGCGTAGCAGCGGATTCAAATGGATTGATGCACGGACTGGGAGATCACGCGGAAAATTCGATTTCGCTCGATGGGCAGCCGGAGACAGACCAATTCAGCAAAGTATTTTCGAACCAGGTTCCGGCGGACGCGGTGCAATCGATGGAAGTGATTTCGGGAGCGCCACCGGCGGAATTTGGGGACAAGACGAGCCTGGTGATCAAAGTGACGACGCGTTCAGGGCTTGGCGTGACCACGCCGCATGGGAGCGTCACGAGTTCGTATGGCTCGTTCGGAACTGTGAATGGGGGTTTCGATGTGGCCTATGGCGGACAGAACTGGGGGAATTTCATCTCCGCAGACGGACTCGATACCAGCCGGTTTCTCGATCCGCCAGAATTTGCCGTGATCCACGACAAAGGGAACGAAGAGAACATTTTCGATCGGGTAGATTACAACCTGACGCAAGCAGATTCGCTGCATTTGAACTTGCAGTACTCGCGGTCTTGGTTCCAGACGCCAAACACGTATGACAACTTGAGTTTTTACAACGGTAACCCGGCGGGGGATACGGATGAGCGCTCAAAGATTGGAACGTTCAACATAGCGCCGACATGGACGAGGCTGATCGGAACTTCGGCGGTAGTTAACACCGGAGTGTACGTGCGGCGCGACCAGTACAACTACTATCCAAGCAATGATCCGCTGGCGGATTTGGGGCCGATCAATTCCGAGACGATTGCGCAAAACCGGACGCTGACGAATGCGGGCGTTCGTTCGGATATCTCTTACGTGAAAGGAATCAACAATATTAAGGCAGGCGTGACGTACGAGCAGACGTTTCTGACGGAAAATGACGGATTCGGGATTGTTGATCCGACCATTCTGCCTTCGCTCACCGATTCCGGGGGCTTGCCGTGCTACAACCCGGTCACAAACCAAGCGATCGACGCGCCGTGCACGACGCTGCTTCCGATCGACCTGACCAGGGGCGGAGCCACGTATACGTTCCGCGGCCACACGGACGTGAAGGAATTGGCGCTGTACGCCGAGGATGTGATTAGCAAGGATAATTGGTCGTTCAATCTGGGGATCCGCGGCGATTTCTACAACGGCCTCTCGACGGCTCGGCAAGCGGAACCGCGGCTGGGCGTGTCTTACAACATCAAAAAGACCAACACCATTTTGCGGTTATCGTACGCGCGGACTTTGGAGACGCCGTTTAACGAGAACCTCGTTCTTGCGAGCGTGGGATGCAACGACACGGTGATTAATGCGCTCAGCGCCGCGACCCAGGGGTACCCTTGCTTGACGGCGCCCCTGAGCCCCGGATGGCGCAACGAATTTCACGCCGGGTTCGAGCAAGCGTTCAGCAAATATCTCGTAGTGGATGCGGAATACATTTGGAAGTATACGCATCTGGCCTACGACTTCAGCGTGCTGGGAAATACTCCGATCACATTTCCAATTGAATGGGACCGCTCGAAGATTCCCGGGTTCGCCATTCGAGCCAGCGTACCGAACTATCACGGGTTCTCGGCGCTCGTGGTGATGTCCAGCGTGGCAGCGCGGTTCTTCGAGCCGCAGGTCAGCGGAATTGGCGCAACGCCGGCCGGGCAGGGCGGAACGGGAGTGTTCCGCATCGACCACGACGAAAAGTTCAATGAGACCGCGCATTTTCAGTATCAGCCCTGGAAGCGCGCGCCATGGGTAGGCTTCAATTGGAGATATGACAGCGGGCTTGTAGCCGGCTCCGTTCCAGATTTTGCCACCGCGCTGACGTTCGACGGAGATCAGCAAGCGGCGATCGGGCTGTTCTGCGCCGGTCCGGGTGGCCAGAGGATCTTTGCGAGTTTGCTGAGCCCGCTCACGAATGATCCCTCAAGCTGCGGCCCGAGTCCGATTGGCACGGGCGCCACGCGCGTCACGATTCCGGCCAATGGCACGGAAAACGACGATCACAATCCGCCACGGATTGCGCCGCGCAACCTGTTTGATCTGGCGGTGGGCGACGACAACGTTTTCCACGGGGACCGCTACAAGTGGAGTTTGCGATTTACGGTAATCAATCTGACCAACAAGGAAGCTCTTTATAACTTCCTGTCGACGTTCAGCGGCACGCACTTCGTAACGCCGCGTTCCTACTCAGCCGAGCTGGGTTTTCATTTCTAAGGGCTTTGGAATGCGCGGCCTGGACGTCGACCGCGCTCAGACTTGACGGCCAAACAGATGACGGAGACAGCTGAGAGCGCAAGGAGCGGAGGATTACTGCGTAATCCTCGCGGCAAAGGGGAGAAGTCTGCCCGTAAATACGTTGGGATACGGGAATGGCAGGCGGAGCTTTCCATATCGCGGCTGTTCCGCACGAGCATACGGCTGCAAACCGCGTTCGATCGATGTTTCAGCCAATTCGGGATGACGGCGCAGGAGGCGGCGGTGCTGGTGCATTGCGCAGAAGAAGGAGAAACTTCGCCCGGGAAGATTGCCAAAGCCATGGGCAGAGACAAAGGGAAGATTACGCGCTTTGTCGACCGGCTTGAGGCAAGCGGATTCCTTACGCGCCGGAATGACCCGCGCGATCACCGGTTGCTCGTCATCAAGGCAACGAACCGGGGACATCGTCTAGCTCCGGAACTGAAAAACAGGTTCGAGGAAGTACGCGGCCAATTCTTCCAAGGAATCCTGAACGTGGACATCGACAAGTTAGAAGCTTTGCTCTCTCAACTGCATACCAACGCGGAACGGCTATGCGCGGCAAAGGTCCGCAAAGAGGTTCGCGTTTAGAGACACGGAGAGCAACGGAATCATCCACTCGGACATCAAAACAGTTTCCGGACTGGGTAAAGGTGGGGGCCCTAACCCAGCTTGCGTCCTGTTGCGTGCAGTTGGAGATTGAGGCACACCCTGCCCTCGCCGGACTTCCGGATTCTGTCGTTCAACTTGACAATGATGGGGATGTCGTCCGGCTGGCCAAAGGCACACTTGTCGCTCGCCAATCCGACTGACCCATATACATTATAGAAAGAGCGCAGTCGCAGACTGAGTATCCATCGGCCAGACCATGAATTTATTTCCAACGCAATTCTTTCCATTTGCGGCGAACCTCAACTCCGGAGGGAACCCAGGGCTCAGACTCGCGAGGGGCAGGAGGCCAAGCTGGGCTTGGCTTCTGGTGATTTTGGCAGCGGCGTCGCCAGCGTTTGGACAAGGCGCGCGCTCGAGCAGCCAAAACCCAAAGACCGCGACCATCCACGGCACGATTTCGACCAAGCAGGAGGAGGCTTCGTCTGATCTTTCGGGAATTAGCGTGAAGCTGAACGCCGTTCCGCCCGACGGGCACGAACAAACGGCGGATACGGATGAGGCTGGACATTACGAGTTCAAGGATCTCAAGCCCGGAAGCTACGCCATTTCGATCACTCAGCAAGGATTCAAACCTGTAACCAAGACAGTTTCCGTGGCGCCGGGACAGGCCACGGTTCAAGACATCGCCCTGGAACTCGAGACAGTGGCCGAGAAGGTCGAGGTTCAGGAACAAACTCAGGTCATTTCAACGGAGAGCGTTGCCAATCCAGAGGCCACGGTAACCCACCGCGAGTTGGTCGCTCTGCCTACCCCGGAGGAAAAGATCCGCGAAGTGATTCCCATCACTCCGGGAGTGGTGAAAACGATAGATGGCAAGCTGACGTTCAAGGGCGCGGATGAAAATCAGAGCTTATTTCTGGTGAATTCCGCGCAGACGGCTGATCCGGTCACCGGAAGTTTTTCCATTGCGGTGCCAACGGATGCGGTGCAATCGTTCGCGGTCTATAAGACGCCCTATAACGCGGGACTGGGAAGTTTTTCGGGTGCATTGACAACCATCGAAACCAAACCTCCACAAGAGAAATGGAATTTCTATGTAAAGAATTTTGTGCCTTCGATTCTTGGCAAGAACGGCTCGATGGTGGGCATCGCCCAAGCGACGCCTGGCGCTGA
Source organism: Candidatus Acidiferrum sp. (assembly GCA_049792735.1). Lineage (GTDB taxonomy): Bacteria > Acidobacteriota > Terriglobia > Acidiferrales > UBA7541 > Acidiferrum. The sequence continues at coordinate 3,597 of JBARBE010000222.1, read as the reverse complement.
CTTTGGGGGACCGCTGATCGACGGCAAACTGTTTTTCTCGGAAGTCTTTCAGTACGACATGAAGAAGACCACGGTTCGCGGGCTGCCCTGGCCCGACGACATCTACAAGAAACAAGGCTTCAATTCTTTCACGACGCTGGAGCTGGTTCTTTCGCCCAAACAGATCGTGACTCTCACTGTCAACGCTTTCCCGCTGAGGAATCAACGCATAAATATTAATGCGCTTGTCCCAGAACCCGCGTCGAACGACTTGAATCAAAAGGGAATCGCCTTGCACTTGTCCGACAAATACCAGCTGGATTCCGGAGCGATTTTCAGCGCGATTGCCCAGTACACGCGGTTCGACAGCAATTCACACGGGCAGGGATTGGATGACATGCTGATTTCGCCCCAGGGCTGGGGCGGGAATTTTTTCAACCGATGGTCGAGGAGAGGCAAGCAGCTCCAGTTGCTGCCCACTTACCAATTTGCTGAGAAACACTGGTTGGGAAAGCATGAGATTCACGTGGGCGTGGATCTAAACTATCGGTCTTATTTCGGCGTGAGCACGGCAAATCCGATTCAACTCCTCGAGCAGGGCGGCGCTTTAGCGGAGGAAATCAATTTTCAGCCCGCAGTTGCTCAGATTCCATCGGACACGGCGGTGGCCGAGTTCGTGCAGGATCATTGGACTCTCAACCCTCACTGGACTGTCGATGCGGGAGCACGTTTATCCAGCGAAACCTCTGGCTGGTCGGCAGCCTTCGCTCCGCGCACGGCTATCGCCTACTCGCCGAGTACCGACGGCAAGACTGTCATCCGGGCAGGGGCCGGATTGTTCTACAGCATGCTGCCTCTGCTGGCAGCCGATTTTGATGTGAATCCGACTCGTGTGGTGAGCCAGTTCGATCCCACCGGGCAGTTGATCGGGCCGCCGGTAACCTACACGAACGCGTATGTGGGCGGAACGAATCCGCTAAATACGCCCATTTTGCCGCAGGAACCGGGCACGACACCGCGCAACTTCACATGGAATGTCGAGGGAGATCGCGAGCTACGAAAGAACGTGGTATTGCGCGTCGGCTACATCGACAGCCACACCACCTACCTGTTTGTGGTCAATCCCTTCACCGGCGCCCCGGGTGAGAACTCCTTCCTCGGGCTCACGAACACGGGCTCCTCTCGCTATCGCGAGATAGAGAGCACAGTGCGCTTCACCATTCATCAACACAACGAAGTGAACGCTTCCTACATCTGGAGCCGCACGCGGGGAGATTTGAACAACCTTTCCGACGTAATGATCCCCTTCTTGCAGCCCGTCATTCGGCCGAACGTGTATGGGGTATTGCCTTCCGACGTCCCTCAGCGGGTTATCACCTGGGGGGTTTTTTCCTTGCCGAAGAAATTCACATTCAGTCCCATCCTCGACGTGCACTCCGGTTACGCCTACTCGAATGTGGATGTGTTGCAAAACTATGTGGGCACGCCGAACGGGCAACGCTACGCAACGTACCTCTCTTTGGACGTGAAAATTTACCGCGTTATCCAAATACCCTTTATCGGCGTGAAAAGCGGCAAGACGCACCATATCCGGCTCGGATTCTATTCGCTTAACGTCACGAATCACGGCAATTTCAATGCGGTGTACAACAACGTGACCGCGCCAAACTTTGGCCAATTTGTGGGATTTTTGGACCGGCGTGACGGCGCGATTATCGATTTCATCGACTAAGTCACCCCAAGGGCTCCGCTTGGCCACGAAGATACATCCTTCGATTCAACTCGCTGGTCCCTCGCGTAGCTTTGAACGGGCATCCTGCTAGAATAGGAGGCGGAGCGGTTCTTCGAAGCAGGTGAGGGAGCGAAAGCTGTTTGAACCAATGACGAATCTCTGAGGAGCCGCGGATAGACAGCCCGTGTGCACGGCCTGTCCCGCTGGAGCGTCTCTGTCGCTGGGTTTGAAAGAGGGCCATCGGAGACGAGCGAGCGGGGCAGGAAAGCCTAACGGTTGGCTCGTGGCGCCCACCTAATTCAGAGGTTCACGGCCTAGCTCCCCACGGCCAAGCAGTCCGCTCCATTTTTGTTTCAGCGAGCCCTTACAAGACATGCGCGTACTTTTCATTGGAGATATTGTCGGCTCGCCTGGGCGGCAGATCGTTCGCGACCGGCTGGCGGATATCGTCGCGCAGCGGCAGATCGATTTGGTCATCGCCAACGGCGAAAATTCGGCTTCCGGCTTCGGCATTACGCCGCGCCTGGCGGACGAGCTGTTGCAAATGGGGATAGACGTCCTGACGGGCGGGAACCATAGTTGGGATCGGAAGGAAATAATGGAATATATGCCGCACCAGCCCCGGCTGCTGCGGCCTGCGAACTTTCCGGAAGGCAACGTTGGCAGCGGCCTTTATAGCGGGACGGCGAGAAATGGAGTGAAGTACGCGGTGCTGAATCTGCAGGGCCGCGTCTTTATGACGCCGATCGACGATCCGTTTCGCAAGGCTGATAGCGAGTTGGCCAAGCTGCCAGAAGACGTAGCCTTCGTTTTCGTGGACATGCACGCCGAGACGACCAGCGAAAAAATCGCGATGGGCTGGTATCTGGATGGGCGCGTCACGGCGGTGGTGGGAACTCACACGCATGTGACGACCGCGGACGAGCATGTACTACCCGGTGGAACGGCGTTTATCACGGATGTGGGCATGAGCGGGCCGCACGGCGGCGTGATTGGGATGGACCGCGATGGCATCATCAAGAAATTTCTAAATGGGTTGCCGGCGCGGTTTGAGGTGGCTTCCGGTGATGTCCAGATGAATTGCGTATTGATCGAGACGGACGACGAAGCGCCGCGCAACGCCTCGGGGCGCCTTCGCGCCAAGTCCATCGAACGCCTGCGCTTGCGCATCGACTAACTTTGTAGTGCGGCAGCCTGCTGCCGCTTTCTAGGACGAAGAGAGGTTCCTCGACTTCGCTCGGAATGACAGATTGGTTGCTCGCGACTCGTCGTGTTCTCCCCACTCGGAAGCGCCGGTCGCAGCTTTCCGGCGGCAAGCAGCTCGAGCGCCTCGAAGCAGCCCCTAAGTTCGGCCGCGCCCAACCGGTGCTCGCGAAACAACCAGCGCAGATATTCCTCGGCTGGCCGCTCTCCTTTCTGCGCGTTGCATGCCATGCACGCCGAGACCAGGTTGCGGTACGAATTACACCCCACTCGCGCCCGTGGCACAACATGGTCGAGGCACTTCGACCGCGGAGCGACTCGTCGCAGACAATAGAAACAGCGGCCGCGTTCCCGCGCGTGAATCGCCCTGCGGAGTTCCGTCGTCTTAAAGAAATCCAGCTCCTCGATGTCCGTAGCAGCAAGCTTGCGCGCTGCCTCGCGTGCCCGTACGGCGGCTTTGGCCCGCATGCCGCGAACCTCGTCGGGCAAGCGCACCTCCACCACATGGCCGGCCATGCTGTTGCGCTCCACCAGGCGCAGAACGCCTTGGGCGGCAAGCCGGCGAACCGCGTCGCGCGTGGGACGCATGGTAAGGTTGATATTGCGCGACAGCCACAGAATCGAAAAGCGCAGCCTGCGCTTGCCTTCCAGGTGGCTATGCCGGAGCAAGTGCACATACACCA
>JBARBE010000221.1:0-8288 GCA_049792735.1 Candidatus Acidiferrum sp. | reverse complement strand
CGCATCGATAAAGCTCACAAGATGATCGGCGAACTTGCTGAGATGAAAACACGGAGCAACACGGGCACCGCGCAGATTGATTTTTCCGCCACCAACCGGCAGACCAAACAACTCATTGAATTGGATGAAGTGAGCTGCGCAATCGGCGGTCGCGTGTTGTTTGAAAAGCTTCACTTCCGCGTCACGTCGGGGATGCGAGTTGGTCTCGTTGGGCCAAACGGCAGCGGGAAAACCACGCTGCTTCGATTGCTTCGCGGCGACTTACAGCCTATCGCAGGGAAGATTCGCAAGGCGGACCCGCTGCGTATGGTTTATTTCGACCAGAACCGCGAGCTTGATCCGGACTTGCTATTGCGGCGAGCGCTGGCGCCGGATAGCGACGCCGTCATCTATCAGGATCAGGTGATTCACGTGGCTTCGTGGGCGGCAAGATTTCTCTTCACGGGTGAGGATTTGAATCGGCGCGTCGGTAAGCTATCCGGCGGCGAACGCGCCCGCGTGCTGATCGCCCAGCTCATGCTGCAACCGGCGGACGTGTTGCTGCTCGATGAGCCGACGAACGACCTGGACATTCCCACGCTGGAAATTCTGGAAGAAAGTTTGTTGGAATTTCGAGGAGCGCTGGTTCTGGTGACGCATGATCGCTACATGCTCGACCGTATTTCGACGATTGTTCTTGGGTTCGACGGATTGGGCGGGATGGAGCGCTTTGCGGATTATTCGCAATGGGAGACATGGCAGGAATTCCAGCGGGAAGAAAAGGAAAAGGTCAAATTTCCGGAATTAACCGCACCTTCGCGGGTCACGGCGGATTCGGCAAGCTCTGCGGTATTGAAAAGGAAGCTTTCCTACAAGGAGTCGCGCGAACTGGAGGGCATGGAGCAAAGGATCGCCGAGGCGGAACAGGAGCTCCACAACCTGCACGAGGCTCTTCAAAATCCCGCAATCATGAGCGATGGCCCGCGGCTGCACAGCGCTTCTCTGCAGCTCGACGAAGCACGCAAAACTGTCGATCGGCTCTACGCAAGGTGGGCGGAACTGGAGCAGAAGAAAGGTTGAAGAACCGGGGATTTGCAGATATGGCATCGCCGAATGTACGGGGGCCTCTTCGGCCCGAATATTCGCTAAAATAGAACCGTGGAAAAAAAGATCTTTTGGCTGACCTTCGGCGGACTGGGGTTGGTGGCGGATCTGGCGCTGCCTTTCTGGTGGGCCCTGCTTGCGACGATCCCCATAGGTTATGCAAGCTGGTGGGTGGCCTATCGGAGCGGCTGGTTCTAAGCAAATCCGCGGCCGCAAATTCTCAGTGACTGCCGATGGCACAGATCCGCAGTCTACTTGGATAAGCAGTGACTCAGGGCGAGGTGCTCCCATGCTCGCTTAGGAGAGCGAAAGGCTCGCCACAAAGGTAGACCCCTCATTATTAGAAGTTCCACAGAATCAGTGGCGTGTTTCTTGCAACACTTCAAGAATAATCTTTCCGTTGAATTAGCCGATTGTTATACTTGTGGTCCCCTTTGCAATTCCAGAGTGCGCAACCCTCCCCGCTGCGCGGTGCCATTATGAAAATTGACAGCTCGGACCGGTGTCTATCGCGCCGGCTAAGTTTCAAGGCGTCATTGCGCGTGCGTAATTGGAAATCCGCGGCACCCGAGCCGCGAGCCGAATCGCTCAGTCTCTCTCGGAGCGGCGTCTTTTTCGTAGCTGACTGAGCGCGAGCAGCAAAAGTGAACACCAGATTCGAGTCTTCGAAGCCAAATAACAGCAGCTTGGCAGAACCGGGGGTTGCGATGCAAAGACGAGCGCTTGTCGTGGACGACGAACAGGCTACATGCGAACTGATTCAGAAGGTCTTGTATGCCGCCGGCGTGGAAGCTTTGACTCTGACCCACAGTGCGCAGGCGGCGACCTTCCTCGATGAGGGGAAATTCGACATGGTTTTTTTTGACCTGCACATGGGATCTCCCGATGGCATCGAGCTATCCCGAGAAATGAGGCGCGCCGGCTATAACCGTACAACACCGATCATTCTGCTCAGCGATGACCAGCGTCCGAGCGCGATGTCTCAGGGATTTGCGGCGGGCGCAAGCTTCTTCCTCTACAAGCCAGTCGACAAAGAGCGCCTTTTGAAGCTGATCCGTGCCACGCAAGGACGGTCCGATCACGAAAGGCGCCAAACACGCCGCGTTTCGTTTCATTCCAAAGTGCGGTTGCGATTTGGCTTCGAGGAGATATTTTGCGAAACGGTGGACGTCAGCCTTAACGGCATACTTGTGAAGGCGACAAGGATCCTTCCTCAAGGCTCTCCCGTCCAAGTGAGTATAGAGCTGGCGCAAAAGATGAAGCCACTTATTGGGGCAGGCTCGGTCGTCCGCATTCTGGACGGCAATCAAATGGGAATTCTGCTGGACCGGCTATCCGTCGGCGAAAGCGAGAGGCTGCAGGAATTCCTTCTGCCGATGATTTCGCGTGACTGAGCTTGGAAGCGACTTGCCGCGCCACATCATAAGCTTCCAGCGCGAGTTAGTTGTGGCGCTGGCGTGAGTGTTGGTGGCGCTGCGGTAGATCGAGGACTGCCGGCGGGCGATCGTCGAGCAGCCCTCGAATGCAAAACATGAAACCGAACCGAATCAAGGTCTTGCTCATCGAGGATAATCCGGGGGACGCACGTCTGATCAAGGAAACGCTCGCAGACACCAGGCTTCGGGTTCAAGACGTTCGTTAGGCCAAAAGCCCAGGCCTTGGCCGTCGCAATTATTGTTTTGACGGGGCTGGATGATCAGTCCGCCCCCAGGATTTGGGTCCGCGACATCCGGCACCTACTCCCTGAGCATCGAGAGCGCCATTTTTCTTGCCATTTATCATTTCGATTTGCAAATCCTTCTCGCTTCGCTCATCATTACTGGTTTGTTCGGGCTGCGTCCGAGCATCCGTTGTGTCTATCTTGCGTTCACATCTCAGCGATTGAGGAGTTGCATGGAAAAGCCCGCAAAAATAGCGCCGCCGAAGGGGAAACTTGGGATTCTTACGCCTGGCATGGGCGCCGTCAGCACCACTTTTATGTCCGGAGTTGAACTGGTTCGCAAGGGCAAGGCGCAGCCGATTGGCTCATTGACCCAGTTGGGAACCATCCGGCTCGGCAAGCGCACCGAGGGACGCTCGCCTCTGATCAAGAAATTCGTTCCGCTCGGCGACCTGGATGACCTGGTATTCGGCGGCTGGGATATTTTTCGCGACAATGCGTACGAATCCGCGGCGAACGCGGGAGTTTTGAATCCGCAGGACCTGGAAAAGGTGAAGACGTTTTTGTCGGGCATCAAGCCCATGAAAGCCGTCTTCGACCACGAATACGTGAAAAAACTGGACGGGCCGAATATTAAGAAAGCAAAGAACAAATACGAACTCGCGCTGAAGATCAAGGACGACATCGAGAATTTCCGCAAGACCAAGCGCGTTTCGAGAATTGTAACTTGCTGGTGCGGATCGACGGAAGTGTTCGTGCGTCCGGAAGAAGTGCATTCGACGCCGGAGAAATTTGTTGAGGCCATGAAGTCGAATCATCCGGCCATTGCACCTTCCATGCTCTATGCCTGGGCCTCTGTGACCAGCGGCGTGCCGTTCGCTAATGGCGCGCCAAATCTTACTGTGGATATCCCTGCGATTCAGCAACTTGCTTTGGAGCACGGCGTACCTATTTGCGGCAAGGACTTCAAAACGGGTCAAACATTGATGAAGACCATCCTCGCTCCTGGCTTCAAAGCGCGCATGCTCGGTTTGGATGGTTGGTTCTCGACGAATATTCTCGGCAACCGCGACGGCGAAGTTCTCGAAGATCCAGGCTCGTTCAAGACGAAGGAAGAATCTAAGCTCAGCGTCCTCGAATATATCTTGCAGCCGCAGCTTTACCCCATGCTTTACGGCAAGATGCATCATAAGGTGCGCATCAACTACTACCCGCCGCGCGGCGATAACAAAGAAGGCTGGGACAACATTGATATTTTCGGCTGGCTCGGCTACCCAATGCAGATCAAAGTGGATTTTCTGTGCCGGGATTCGATTCTTGCCGCGCCGATCGTGCTGGACCTCGTTCTGTTCCTGGACTTGGCGCATCGCGCGGGAATGAAAGGCATTCAGGAGTGGCTTAGCTTCTATTTCAAGTCGCCCATGACGGCGCCGGGCCTCTATCCAGAGCACGACCTCTTTATTCAGTCGATGAAGTTAAAGAACACGCTGCGGTGGATGATGGGAGAGGAGCTCATCACTCACCTGGGGCAGGAGTATTACGACTAGCGAAATTCTTGGGCCCGGCGGAAGACAAATTGTCCTGCTCTTCATTCAATTTTTAGATTGGGCAAAATGATTTTTCGATTTGACGCTTGCGAGACTGGCGCGATAACCTACGGGCCGATGAATAGCGCTAGCACGCCCCGCATTCTTCCGAGTTATCCCATTACTCTCTATTTCGAGGAGATTCATGTCGACTGAATTGCGAAATTTCCTGGCTCTTTCCTATGACGAGCTCGAAGAGCTGAACCTGAAGGCGAAAGAGCAGCGCAAGAACCGCGTTGCCGCGCACAAAATTCAGGAAGAGCGGATTAAGTATCTGACGGACGAAAAGCGTATTAAGGCTGTGACGGTGCTCTTCAGCGACCTCGAAGGCCGCTTGCACATGCTGGACTACGACAAGAAGTTCCTGGTAAAGAGCTGGGACAACTTGACGTTCGACGGCTCCTCCATCCGCGGTTTCACGGCGCAGCGCGAGAGTGATCTCCGCTTGGCTATGGATTGGGGCGCGTTCTACTGGAGCCCATCCGACGTTTTCGGCTCCGGCAAGGTACTGGTCTTCGGCCACGTGATCGACAAAGACGGTTCGCCCTATACTGCCGATATCCGCGGCGTGCTGAAGGGCTACGCCGACGGGCTGCACAGCAAGAAGGGCTACACGCTCAACGCAGCGAATGAAATCGAAGGTTTCTTGTTCGCCGGCACCAACGCCGAGCGACGCTTCCACGAAACCGGCAAGTTCGAATACGTCAACACCGGCGGATACTATCACTCGCTTCCCGGGGATCCGCTGCGCACGTTCATCGACACGACCGCGGAAGTGCAGCGCGCCATGGGCTTCCAGAATGAGAAGGACCATCCCGAGGTGGCCCCGTCACAGTTTGAAATCAACTATGGGTACGGCGAGGTGGTCGCTGCTGCCGATCAAATCCAGCTCTACAAACTTATTTGCCGCCAGGTAGCCACAAATATGGGCTTTACGGCATCCTTCTTGCCCAAGCCCGTCGTCGGTGTCAACGGCAGCGGCATGCACACGAACCTCTCCGTCAGCAAGGACGACAAAAACCTTTTCTGGGATCCGAAGGGCGAAGAAAAGCTGAGCAAGTTTGGTTGGGAGTTTGTGGACCGCATCCTGACCCATGGCAACGACATCTGTTTGCTCATCAACTCCAGCGTCAATGCCTATCGCCGGCTCGACCCGCATTACGAAGCGCCCAATCAGCTCAACGCATCTGCCACCAACCGCGGCGCCATGGTGCGCATCCCCATCGGCAACGAGCGCAGCATGCGCACGGAAGTTCGCGCGGTCGCGCCCGATTCGAATCCGTACATGGTTATGTATTCCATCTTCAAGACCGGCTTGGACGGGGACACCGCGAAGATCAAGGATCTCCGTTCGGCGAAACGGTATCTGCCGGACAACATCTACACGGCCATCGACAATTTCGAAAAATCCGAGTGGACCACGACGCTCTTTGGCGCGGACGTCAAAGGCCGCTATGCCGAACTTAAGCGCGCGGCCGCCGATCGCTGCCCGCGCGTTCTCGGAACCGTGGTCAAGGCTCCCGAGGTCCAGTTCCACCACGAGGTCTATAACCAGTTCCTCTGGAATTTGTTCTAGAAGAGATTTGCTGAAACGGAACACGTTGTCACGTGCAGTGACGCGTTCCCATTTCTTACTTTTCTTCGATCTTTATTTGTAATAACTCGGGCCAATCTTTCCCCGTTATAAATAATCGATCGCCTTCGCGGTCGTAGGCGATTCCATTCAGCACGCCCTCGGGTTCGCGCTGCTCCTTTGCGGAAATCTTCTCCAGATCAAGCCACGCAAGGACTTGGCCTGTGCGCGGGTCGATTCGCGCAATGCGCGGCGAGTGCCAGATGTTCGCGTAAATCAGTCCGTTGATGTACTCCAATTCATTGAGATTCGTTACCGCCTCGCGCCCTGCGTAAACTTCGAGCCTTCGTTGCACCTGAAATGTGGCGGGGTCGATAAATTGAATTTGATTCGTGCCATCGCTGAGTATGAGCGAGTGCTCGTCGTGAGTGAGTCCCCAGCCCTCGGATTCGTAATGGAATTCTCCTGTTTTCCGCAGCGATTGCAGGTCGTAGATGAAGCCGGTCTTCGACAGCCACGTTAATTGATAAATCTTTCCGTGAACAATTGTGAGGCCTTCGCCGAAATATTCAGAGGGCAGTAAGACACTTTGCAGGACGCGGCCAGTAGCGATGTCAACTTTCCGGAGCGATGATTTGCCTTTAAGGCCTGTGCTCTCGTACAAAAAGCCGTCGTAGAATTCGAGGCCCTGCGTGAAGGCCGTGGGATCGTGCGGAAAGGATTTGACGACTCGTACCTTGAGAACCGGAATCGATTCCGCAGCGAGAGCCGCCTCGGCTCTTCCCACTCTGCTTGGTGCGGCGTTTGCAGTTTGCGCTGGACCATGGCCATCCAGCCACGCGCCTGCTGCTATGATGACTACCGTCGCGATCCAGAACGGCCGGTGAAGAGTTCCTTCTCGGCATTTTCGGCTGACACAACGACATGGGAACATGCCCGATCCATTCCTTGAATAACGTCCACACTGTCTCTCTTGAATTACAGGCGGCCTCCAACGCACTCGTTGAAGGCCGCGCGATCGTTTTGCTGTCAGTGACACTGAGTAAGGCAGCCCGGTTGGCGGACGGTCAGGCGCCCTGCACTTGCGCGGTGCGTGCGGCAACGGCGTCCAGGACGCGGCTTGAAAAAACGAGCGCGGCACCAGCGTTCATGGCCACTGCAACGCCCAGCGCTTCAGAAATCTCCTCTTTCGTCGCTCCCGCTTTGAGCGCGGCTTCGGAATGAAAAACGATGCAGCCGTCGCAGCGCGTCGTCACCGCGACAGCGAGCGAGATAAGCTGACGCGTCTTTTCACCGAGCTTGCTGTTTTTGGCGTTGGCGCCGCTTAACGTCTGGTAGCCATGGACGGTTTCCGGAGTCAGTTTTGCCAGGTCGCCTATCCGGGTACCAAGTTCTTTGTAATACTCATTCCAATCGATCATCATAAACGTATGTCCTCCGTCTGCGTTTTGAAAAGCCAGCAACGAGCTTGGGCAAGTATATAACGCGCTGCCCTCCCAAATCGTCACATCCAAGGTTTTGGGGAAGATTTTTCGGACCGGGGGCGTCTCTTCGTCATTTCGGAGTTCGCGCGCGTTATGGTATGGTTTTTGGTCCGTCCGGGACGCGTATTTATTGGTGGACTTGGCGGGATGCCCGGCGGCACGTCTACAGGAAGCGCTCGATAGCCCAGGGAGGATTTCCTTTCATGAAGAGTTCCTACAACGGCAAAACGATTCCTGCCGGTGGCCAGGCAATCGGCTACAGCGGCGGCGAGCTGCAGGTTCCCGCCACGCCGATTATTCCGTTCATTGAGGGCGATGGCACGGGGCGCGATATTTGGAAGGCATCGCGACGCATTTTCGACGCGGCAGTCGAGAAGGCCTATGGCGGGAAGCGCAAGATTGCCTGGTTTGAAGTGTATGCCGGCGAAAAGTCGTTCAACGAATTCAATCAATGGCTCCCGGACGACACGGTCGATGCCATCCGCCATTTTCGCGTGGGCATCAAAGGGCCTTTGACAACTCCAGTCGGCGGCGGCATTCGCTCGATCAACGTGGCACTGCGCCAGATTCTCGACCTCTATGCCTGCGTCAGGCCGGTCCGCTACCTGACCGGAGTGCCTTCTCCGATGAAGCATCCCGAGCGCATGAACGTGATTATTTTCCGCGAGAATACCGAGGATGTGTACATCGGGATCGAGTGGAAATCCGGCACGCCGGAAGTGAAGAAGCTGATCGATTTCCTGAACAAAGAGATGCTGGGCGGTGGTCCGAAGCAGATTCGCACCGATTCCGGCATCGGCATCAAGCCCATTTCGCCTTTCGGGACAAAGCGTCTGGTGCGCCGCGCGATTCAGCATGCGGTGGATCACAAGCGCAAGATTGTGACTTTGGTTCACAAGGGA
>JBARBE010000220.1:0-6533 GCA_049792735.1 Candidatus Acidiferrum sp. | reverse complement strand
GAAATCATGTAGTTCCCTTTTCCGCCCGTGTAATACCGCGTCCACGCGTTCGCCCACTCATCCATTTTAGATCCATGCCAGAACGTGCTCGAAGACATCTGATCTCCCTTCGTGACAAACGGCGGCTTCAGCGCATTCGGAAAACCCACAAAACGCGCTCGCGAATTCCGCAAGGAATCAGAATCAGGGAGCACAACATCACGCGTAAGCTGCAGCGCCCACGCCACCAATGCCGGATTCAGCGCATAGACCTGCCCAAAATCATTGTTGGCGGGGCCTTCATAGGGTGTGCCCTTGCGCAGCGGAACATATCCCGTCGTCCAATTCTCTGGAATTTGCCGCGCGTCAATTTCGTAGGCCAGATCGCCATCGACGACGTGCTCCGCCCAAATCGCCGAGCCCAAAGAGACATCCGCGGGATCGCCTCCGCCAATCCCCGCCACAATCCAATACGCTTTCGAAAAATCAAATCGGGCATCCAGCCCGACCGCCATCACGGATGCCGCAGCCTTCGCCGTTCCCACACCCGTCAAGATCCCAAGCACACCATCCTTATTCATGCGCACGTGGTGGTACGCCGCCGGCTCATCAATAATCTGATCCAAATGTTCCCTCTCCACCCAAAGCTGATATTCCCCTGGTGTGTCGCCTGTGTCCTCGCCGCGCTCAAACATGGTGACCACGACCACTTTGATTAGGATTGGCTTGGCGGCTGGCGCGCCTTGCGCAAATAGCACGCTGGAACACACCCCATGAACGGCCAGACCCAAAAAGAAACACCCGAGAAATCTGCTCATCGATTCCCCCAACTTATTCTCTCAACTCTTGAACTGCTTGATTGGCCTGCTATGCTGTGCATCGCGAGTGAGACTCTATATCACACCATTCGGCGCTTTTATTCGTCTGCCTTGCGCGTCATTGAGTTTCGCTGCGCCGCACGTGAACACGCTATGAAAAATTCAAACTGGAAGTATTTGCGGAATTCTCAGCTTCTCCTTCTCTCCTCCATCCTGCTTTTCCCTCTTCTGACCGCCGCAGCGCAGACTAAACCCTCGGCTCGCGCAGCCGTTGAGACCGCCGGCGAGCGTCGCGCCGAACTAAATCTCAAAGCCGCCCGCCAAAACCCTCTTCAGCTTCGCCACTTTCTCCTCGGCATGCCCAAGGGCGGCGATCTGCACAATCATTTGAGTGGCGCCATTTACGCGGAGTCCTGGATTCGCGCCGCCGCCGAAGATCATCTCTGCGTCAACCCCGAAAAACTAGCCTTCGCTAAACCTCAAGCCTCTTCATCCGGTGAGTCAGACAAAACTGATTGCGGAGCAGGCAGAGTCCCCGCCTCCGCCGTTTACAAGGATCAGAGCCTTTACGACTCCCTCATCGATTCCTTCTCCATGCGCGGCTTCGTGCCCTCGCCCGGAGTCACCGCGCACGATCACTTCTTTGACGCCTTCGCAAAATTCGGCGGCACCAGCCACCGCCATCTCGGCGAATGGATCGATGAAGTCGCCGCGCGCGCCGCCGCGCAAAACGAACAGTACCTCGAATTAATGCACACTCCCGAATACGATCATGCCAAGGAGATCTCCAAAGAAATCGGCTGGAGCGAGGACTTCAGCAAATTGCGCGATGATTTGCTAGCTCGCGGCTTACGCGATGAGGTCGCTCTCGCGAAGAACACCCTCGACGACGCGGAAGCCCTTCGCGCAAAACTCGAACATTGTGATGGTCCCGATCCCGCTTGTCACGTCCAGGTCCGCTTCCTCTGCCAAATCCTCCGGGGCTTCCCGAAGGAGCAAGTCTTCGCGCAATCCTTGCTCTGCTTTGAAACTGCCATGGCCGATCCGCGATTCGTCGGCATCAATCTCGTCATGCCCGAGGACGGCTACACCTCTATGACCGATTACGCGCTGCACATGCGCATGATAGGTTTTCTTCATTCGGTCTATCCCAAAGTCCACATCAGCCTGCATGCCGGCGAGCTTGCCCCCGGACTTGTCCCCTACGAAGGCCTCTGCTGCCACGTCCGCCTGGCGGTGGAAGTCGCTCACGCCGAGCGCATCGGCCACGGCGTCGACGTCATGTACGAAGACCATCCCCACGCACTTATGAAAGAAATGGCCGCAAATCACGTGATGGTCGAAATTAGTCTGACCAGCAACGATGTGATCCTCGGCATCCGCGGCCTGGATCATCCTTTTCCTCTCTACCGCATGTTCGGCGTCCCCGTCGCCCTCGCCACCGACGACGAAGGCGTCTCTCGCATCGATCTGACTCACGAGTACGTCCGCGCGGTCCAGACCTACGATCTCCACTACGCCGACCTCAAACGCATGGTGCGCACTAGCCTCGAACATAGTTTCTTACCCGGCGCGAGTTTGTGGAACGCGCCGGACGAGTTCACACGCTCCGCTTCGCCCTGCTCTCAGGATTCGCTGGGCTCGAATTCCCCCTCCGCGCGATGCGCCGCGTTTCTGAAAACAAGCGAGAAAGCTCAGCAGCAATGGGAATTGGAGAAACGTTTCCGCACGTTCGAATCAAATCTTTAACGCGATAATTCTTCCTCACCTCTTCATAAATCATTGCGCGGGCGAAGCCGAAGCTGTATCGTAGCCGCATTTTCTACCCCGCGAGTGATGGCAGTTAACAAGAAACCTCGATCCGGTTTATGGCGCAAGCTCAACCCGAATCAGGCGGCTACGGATTGCGGCGGGAAGTTCTTTCCCCGCTCGAGACGCTCGCCCAATCCGTTTCCACCATTGCTCCTACCACCACTCCGGTCGCAACAATTCCTCTCGTTTGCGCTCTCGCCGGTAACGGCACTTGGCTCGCGTATGTCTTGGCAACTGCCGCAATTTTCCTCGTAGCTCTCTGCATCGGAAAATTCGCCCGCTACTCCGCTTCCCCTGGCTCTCTCTATTCCTACGCCTCGATGATCCTTCCTCCGTCGCTCGGTGCCACTGCCGCGTGGAGCCTTCTCCTCGCCTACATCGCGACGGGTGCAAGCGTCATCGGCGGTTTCTATCACTTCGCTAATCTTCTGCTTCGCGACGCCACCGGCCACGTTCTTTCTACAGCTTTTCTCGCCATTCTGGTCACAGCCATCTCCATTGGGATCGCCTGGCGCGACGTAAAAATCTCCGCGCGCCTCATGCTCTGGATCGAAGCGGTCTCCGTCTCCTTCATTTTGATCGTGATCGTTCTCGTTTTATTTCGAAATGGCTTTCGCCTCGATTGGGAACAATTTCGTCTTCGTGGCATGAGCGGCAGCGGCCTCCGTCTGGGCCTCGTCTTGGCGCTCTTCAGTTTTGTCGGTTTCGAAAGCGCCACCACGCTCGGCGCCGAAGCCCGCAATCCCCTGAAAACAATTCCCCGCGCCGTAATCCAAAGCGCTCTTCTCGCTGGAGCCATCTTCATCATCTGCGCCTACACGGAAGTGCTCGGCCTCCGCCTCGCCGGCCAGGATCTGGGCACCAGCCAAGCCCCCATGCGCGTTCTAGCCCGCGTCGGCGGGCTTCCCCTCTTCGGTGTTCTCATCGACATCGGTGCGCTCATCAGCATGTTCGCAGGGACACTCGCCTGCATCACCGCCGCCGCCCGCGTTCTTCTTCTGATGTCGCACAACGGCCTCGCCCATGCCTCGCTCAGGAAAACTCATGCTCGCAACGAAACCCCCGGCATCGCTATCGCTGTCACTGGCACGGCCGCGGTTCTCCCTGTTGCCATCCTCGCCGCGCGTGGCGCCAGTGGCCTCGACGTCTACGGCTGGATGGGCTCGCTCGCTACCTACGGCTTCATCGTCACTTACGCCCTAGTCTGTGTCGCCCTTCCTCGCTATTTGCACGCCCACAACGCCTACCGCCCCGGCGCGCAAATCATTCCTTGGCTCGCGTCTGCCGCCATGCTGCTCGCCCTGGCCGGTAATCTTTATCCCGTTCCCGAAGGCCCCTACGGCAAACTCCCGTACATCTATCTCGCCTATCTCGCCGCCGGTCTCTTGTGGTTTTTCTTCCGCGCCCGCAATCGCAAACCAACCATCGCAGAACGCTAGCGCCCAGCGTCCCTTATCGTGGCGCAGCATGTTGCGCCCTTTTCCAAGCTCGACGCCGCTGAATGAAAGAGCCCCCACAATCTGAAATTGAAAAATGAATCTAAGAAAACAAAAGTTTGCGTTTCGTTCCTGCGCTGATTTCGAATAGTTTCCTCGAAACTCATTGTCAAGCGGGCGTGGCCAAGCGGGGGTGTACCAAATTTATTTCCAAAATTTTGCTTGGTCTGTCCTATGAAGACTGCCGCTCCAACATCTGCACCAAGAACGTGGGAGGCTTTGCGGAATGACCAAGTCATCCGGTAAATTCTTTTTCTTCATCGCACCATTTCTCTGTTGCTCTATCGCCCTCTGTTTCCCGCCCAACGCCTTTCCTCAGCAAACTCTCGGCGGCATCACCGGCGTGGTGACCGATCCTTCGGGCGGCGCCATCGCCGACACTACGATCACCGCCGTCTCCGACGCCACGACTCTCACCCGCACACAAAAAACCAACAGCGTCGGCAGCTACGATTTTGTGAACCTCCCCATCGGCTCCTACACCCTCACCTTTTCGCACGACGGCTTCGACACCCAAAAAGTCCCCGCCATCGTCGTCCAAGCCGATCGCACCGCCACCCTCAACGTCGCTCTCAAAGTCGGCCAGGTCGGCACCACCGTCACCGTCGATGCCACTCCCCTCTTAAACGCCGTCGACACCACCAACGGCTACATCCTCGAAAAAGCCCAGCTCGAGTCCATTCCGCTGCCCACCGGCAGCTTCACCGGTCTCGCCATACTTTCTCCCGGCGTGAACGCCGAACTCTCCAGCGGCACCGGCGTCAACAGCGGCCTCGGCAATCTTCCCATCTGGGCCAACGGCCAGCGCGACACCAGCAACACATTCCTCATGAACGGCGTGGACGCCAGCAATCTCTTCAATGGCAAAAGCACCAGCCAAGTTTCCTCTGCCCGCATCGTAAACAACACCGGCATAGGCGGCGCCGCAAGTATTTCCAGCACCACCGCCGAGCCTCTCCAAAGCACCGCCTCTCCTTATCTCGCCATTGGTCAGGCTCTCCCCACTCCCGCTCCGGAAACCATCGAAGAATTTCGCGTCAATACTTCCATGTACGACGCCCAGCAAGGTTCCACCAGCGGCGCGCACATTGATATGAGTACCGCTTCCGGCACCAACAATTACCACGGCAGCGCTTACATCCATCGTGGCACCGACGCCCTCAACGCCGCTCCCTTCTTCTACAACGCCGATCCCAACATCCCCGCCAGCGAAAAAGTCCCCAGCCTCCATCGCTACACCGCAGGCGGCACGC
Organism: Candidatus Acidiferrum sp.; assembly: GCA_049792735.1. GTDB lineage: Bacteria > Acidobacteriota > Terriglobia > Acidiferrales > UBA7541 > Acidiferrum. Next base: position 1,175 of record JBARBE010000220.1, on the reverse strand, counting down.
TCGGCGGTCCGATCATCAAAGACAAACTCTTCGCCTTCATCTCCTACCAGCACATTCACGATTCTGACCAGGAAATCGGCAGCTCGCGTATCGCCGTTCCTCCCGGCCTGACCGATGATCGCAGCGCCGCCGCCTTGGCCGCCCTCGTCAACGGCACCACTTCCCCGGATTGCCCCGCTCTCCCGTGCAATTTTCCCGAGTCTTCGCAAGTTAATCCTGCAGTCGGCACCGCTCCCGGCGACATCAACCCCATCGCCTTCGGCCTGCTCAACTACAAGCTCCCCAACGGCCAGTTCCTGATCCCCTCCGCCAACAGTTTCGTCCCGACAGTTAACTTCCCCGAAAACACCTTCACTGTCGGCAGCGCTTATTTCCTGGCCAATCAAGCCGTCTCCGATCTCGATTGGATCGTCAATCCCAAAGACACGCTGGCCCTCAAGTATTACTATCAGCACGATCCCAGCATTGCTCCCTACGCCTACTCCGGCTCTCCCGGCTTCACCCAGCATCTCGACGCCGGCAGCCAAGTCGCGAGCATCACCAACACGCAACTCATCAAGCCCAATCTCAGCGTCGTCGAGGTTTTCGGCTTCATCCGCGAAAAGGTCTACAGCACCCTCGACCAGCCCTTCTCTCCCGAGCAGTTCGGCACTTACGTTCAGGGCCTCACCGGCGCTTCTCTCGCCGACTCCACCATCAACACGTTCGGCTCCTCCACCTTCCCCGGCATCTCCATCGTCGACGACTACGGCAATCCCCCCGCTCCCTACAACGAGAACTACGTCTTCAACGCCGCCACCAATATTGGCAGCGGCGCCGCTTCTCAGGGCGCTTTCACCGGCGTCTTCCAAAATCGCTTCATGCCCAGCGCCAATGCCATCTGGACCCACGGAAAGCACACCATCACCTTCGGCGGCAGCTTCGCCTACACCCAGCTCGACACCCGCGATCAGCGCACCGACAAAGGCACCGTCGGCTTTGCCGATTTCTCCCAATTTCTCCAGGGCTTGGTCGTTCCCTATAGCTCCAACGGCTTCATCACCACCGCTTATCTACAGGGCGACGCCAACCGCTACTATCGCTCCAAGGAATCCGGCCTCTATCTCCAGGACAAATATCAGATTTTCTCCAACCTCAGCCTCACCGCCGGTCTCCGCTTCGACGATCACGGCGGC
>JBARBE010000219.1:0-6166 GCA_049792735.1 Candidatus Acidiferrum sp. | reverse complement strand
TTCGTCGGCGCTCGAGAGTCGCAGCGTCTCCCCGCCCGAGGCGAGCTGGCGGGCGATGACCGATCCGAGCCCGCCCGTGCCGATGATCGCGGTGGTCATGACGGAACCTCCTCAGCGTCACGGTACTAGCGATGGCGGCCCGGCGTATCACCCCGAACGGTCTGGTGGCGCCCGGCAGAGAGCGGTGACGACGGGTTGCCTGTTTGCTGGCCTCGGTGGTGGCCGGCAACCGCTCCATGCTCGCGCTGGCGGCGGCCGGTTCGCGCCTGTGTAAGTCCCTGGCCGCTCCCCGGGTGTTCCACAGGCACCGAGTGCGCGAACGCCGGAACCCTTCCAGACGTTCTGCATGCCATGCAGGCTGGTTTTGTCTGGCGGCTTCTCGCTAGGTCTGGTCACCGCAGTTCAGGCTGGGTGTGGCGGCTGAGGACGTCTCGCGCGATCTGGGGTTGCCTGGGGCCTTTGTCACTAGTTTTGTAGTGGACGCAAGTAGGGATGACGGCGAAGGCAATGTCGGCCAGCAACGGATTAACGTGCCACGGCGTGCCTAGACTGCCGCCGAGCTGGTAGCGGCGGCTTCGTCAAGTTCTGATTACATGACGCGGGTCGCCTGCGGCAGACGAGGAATCCGTTACCGTCTACAACGGTGTCTCTAGGCTGGATTCGAACCCGCGACCCGCTGCTTAGAAGGCGCCGTTAAACCATCGCGTTATGCTGCCTGGTCTCGCTCACTGGACCTTAACTGCACTAATGAAAGCTGACCTTGGCCTTGCGTGGCCGGGATGCCGTGGTTGTTGGCTCCCAGGTTTTGCCAGCCCTTGCTTCGAATGATCGAAAACAGTATCGATTACGCTGTTGTCATCAGGATCACTAGTCCGGCTCCGGGACCGGCGAAGACCGGGTGCTGACCAGAATTCAATTCTTAAATTCCGTTCGAAGATGATTCGACTGCCCCTGAGAGCCGCCATCCATAGGAAGGGCGAGACGTGAGGCTAAGACAGGAGCCATAATGAGAGCCATTTGCCGACCAGGGGGCTGTGAGATATGCCAGACATGACGCCGCGTCGCTTGCGGCTGTGGGGTGAACCCGCCCAGCTGGCCCGGGTCGACGAGAACGCCCTGGACGAAGCACGCAGGCGCCTGCGCCGGCTGCGCGACGACGTCGAGCTGACGGATATCGATCAGCGGGCAGCCGACTCGATCGACATCATCCTTTTGGTCTCGGCGTCGTTCCGCAGTAGTGACATTGGCGAGATCGCGACGATCCTACGGGCGACCCTGCGGATTGGGCCCGGCCCGCACGCGCTGATAGGGGACGACACAGGAGAGGTCCGGGGCATCGGTGGCGAAGGGAGAACGTGTCCCCGTTGCCACGGCTCCGATGGCACCCACGTTCCCGGCTGTCCGAATGACCAGCGTTAGCCTGGCATGGCCAATCCCACGAACCCACGGCCGCGTCGCTTCGTGCAGCGGACGGGACGCGACGTCTGGACGACTAGCGGTCCGCTGGCCTATCTGGAGAGCATCCGCGCGGCCGGTACCGTGGCCGCGCCGTTGCTCGCGGGGACGAGCTTCACGCTGGTCGCGCTGGTTCTGCAGTCGCCAACCCCGTTTGGTCGATGGCAGGACGTTTCCCTGCTGCTATTCGTCGCGGCCGGCCTAGCGCAAATCTTCGCGGTCCAGTCGGTCATCTGGACCCGCCGCTACATGGCGACACCAGACGATCTCAGGCAGTGGTTTCCGGACGACTTCGCCGATCGCGGCGAGCGTCCTACCCAATGGCTCCAGCTATTGCAGCGGCTTGACGACGAGCGCGCGAGGCGATGGGCTGGACGAACGAGGGTCTGGATCAACGCGGGGATAACGCTTCTGCTGGCCGGGATCGCGGTGGGAGTGGTGCCGCCGGGACCCATCAGCTCCGTCCGCTGGCCGGTGATCACGGTGGCCTGGATCGGGGTCGCGGTCGAGGCATCCTGGGTGGCTGCGATGATGCTGGACGAGCGGGCCCGGCTCGGCATGCTAGTGCGCTCGGGGGCGGTGTTCACTGCGGGGGGTGCCACCGCCGCTATTGGCTTCGCCGCCGCCGGAACGACTGGCGGTGCAGCCGCCTGGTGGGCGGTGGCCCTAGCGCTTGCGGCGGCTCTGTTCTGGCTTGCGGCCTGCATGGATGCCCGTCTCAGTCATGGCCGGGTACGGGTGCGCGCTCCGCTGACCGGAGGACTGGCGATTGCCCGGGCAGCACTCGCCCCCGTGGCCCCGGCCGTCTTGGTCTTGGCTCTGCGGTCCGCCATCGAAGGATTTGCGAAGGACCGTCACCTGGGGCTTCGGGCCCAGCATCCTGGGGTTCAAGAGTTGTTGCCCAAGGGCGTGAGTCTCGGCGCGCACCACCGGGCTTGGAGCCGCTGCGTGGCACTGCCCGTTGCCACCAGGGGCGATCTGGCGGACCTGCTGGATGAGTCGAGTCAGCTGCTCGGCCCGGACGGGCAGCCTGATCTGGCTGGGCTCTGGGAGAAGGTCGTCCGATCGCCGGACTGCGTCGTGCAGGTCATCGACCGCGACGACGACGGGACCCGGCTCGGCTATTACGCCGTCTACCCCTTGCTCGAGACGGCGGTGGGCCGTCTCCGGTCCGGCCAGATCACGGCCGGCGGCCAGCTTGGGCCAGCTGACCTGGCCGTATCGCCGGGCAGCATCGCGGGCTGGTACATCGCGATCATTTGGGCGCCAGGCCGCCCGTGGACACGCCGGTGCGTAATCGCGACGCTCGTGGACGCACTCGCTGCGGCTGGCGCGGGCAGCGCGGCCCAGCCGGTATTCGGACAGCCGGTTACCTCTCACGGTAGGTCGCTTATGCAGCAGTATGGCTTCACCGCTGTTAGCGCGGCAGCAGATGCTATCTCGGTCTTGGAGAAGCGAACTCGCTAGACTGTTAGAGGCCGCGGGGGAACGAATTTTCGCTTTACCGCGAAGTACATCGTATTCTGTTTGAGGCATAGACAGATCGTCATTTTCGGTGACAATGAAGATATTCACGAGTCGACGGGAGTAATTAGGAACGTCTGGGGGATCCGTGGGGCCATCAGCGAATCCGGCTGGGAGAGCCGATGAGGCCGAGAACGGTATGACCGTGACGCGTGGACTGTGGCGCGTGGTAACCGTTGGATCGCCCAAGAGCCGTCCGCGTGTCCAGTTCGGGTCAATTCTGCCGTGGCTGACAGTGCGAATCCATCGCTTGATGGCTTTGGCGGTGATGCACGCCGTGGGCCAGCTGCGGAACCGGAGTGACGAGCCTATTTACGCCCGTGCGCGGGTGGAGAGGGTCAAGATCGAAGAAAAATATCAGTATCGGCAAGAGATCTCGCTTAACGCTGACGTCTCTGAGGTAGGAGCCCCAACCGGGCAGCTTAAGATCGTCCTGCCGTATGACGGTGGCGAGTTCTTCACCCGGGATGCGTACGCCGATGTGGACACCGTGCGGCGCAACGGTGTGGTTCCCGCTGAGGAAGCCGTCGTCGGCTTCCTGGCGCTGACCGATTATGAGAAAACCGATCTTGAAGGGCCGCTGGAACTTCAGGGCAACTACGGCTCGGTCCCGATCGCGGTGCGGCTGCCCGGGCGGCCGGGCCCGGACGAGACCGATCAACTGATAAATGATAACAGTGAATGCGTAATTTCCCAGAAGTATCAGCCGGAATCTCTCAGGATCGTGCCAGTTCACGTCGACATGGAACTGGACGATCCCGATACGGCCGAGGATCCTGACCGTCCGCAGCGGTCCTCGGAAGTAGACGGGATCGCGGATCTGCTGGCACGATTCGTAGCGCGGATCGAGGCTATCGGAAACGCGCCCGAACGTCGGCTCGACTTCGAACCGGGCCTGTGGCTTCGGGTAACTGTTCGCCTGCACCTACCCCGCGGGCAGGCGGACGGAGTCGAGGCCAAGGTCAGCAAGGTCTCTATGAGCTGGCCCACGCACACGTCGCTGAGCTCGCTCAAACTACATGCAGACAGCAGGTCCGGGCTCCAGTACAACCCAGAGCAGGAACATGATGGTCGTAAAGGCGGGCTTGAATGGTCCGATGTCCCGATGAGTTTGGTCGGTCAGCAGCTCGATCCGGAAAGCATGCGTTCAGCTGACGACTCGGAAGCCAAAGAGGAAGACCCCGAGATCAGGAAAGAGCTGGTCACGCTAAGCAGCGGTGAGATGACGCTTTCAATAACAAACCCGGGGGACTTCTACAAGCAGGACGCGCTCAGCGGCCGGATTGAGGTGACTGTTAACCGGTTGCTGTCTGGAATGGATGCTCGCCTCTGCGATGCGGCCGGATGGCCGTACCCGGCTCGGCGGTCCGGGCTGAAGCTGACGAGTGTCGTCACTACCGAGTTCTCGCTGTCGCTCTACGACGCCTTCGTTCGCCGGGCGATGTCGCCGTACCAGTGGCTGTATTTCGATGAGGTCATCCCGAGTGCCCTGCGCCTCGATGACATCGCGATGGCGCTCCGGAACCGGGGGTTCACGGTCCCTTCGGTGCGCAACTTCGATCCGGCGGATTGCTGTATCGAAGCGCACCGGGTGCAGGGACCGGATCTGCTCCGCCTCCAGGTGTACGTCAGGGGGGAGCGGCATAAGGCCCGGCGTGAACGCAGCGTTGACGGCGTGATGACCTACCGCACCGCGGTCGACAGCGGGGACCTGCGGCTCTACGTTTACGGTTCGCTGCGGGGAGAGAGCAAACCGGTCGTCCAGGAGATCAACGCGTTGAGACGGGCGCTGCGGGAACGCTTCGACCGCCTTCCGGCCGGACGCTGAGTTGGGAGGTGACCATGTGGGATGTGACCATCGAGCCGCGGGCATCGGTGGCTCGCTGTTATGAGTGCGGGTCGTCACCGGTGTTCGCGTTGTGCCATCATTGCTGGCGGCCGGGTTGCAAGAAGCATGTCCGGCCGTCGCCGCGCTGGGCGCGCAAGATCTTCGTCCGGGAGGGGAGCGGCCCCGGCCTGGCCAAGGCCCCGGCCTACCACTGTGAAGCCTGTGCGCACAGGAAGGCCCTGACCGCCGGAGCTACCGGACGCTGGCTGGCGACCGGTCTCGGCGGGGGCGCGCTAGCGGTGGCCGGCATCATCACAGTCTGGCTGAGCCCTATCGTCGGAGTGATCGTCTTGCTGGCGGGCGCACTGTGCGGCGTCGTCGCCGTGCTGCAGGTCCGCCGGAAAGTGGCCCGAGATCGGACCGCGCTGCCGGTGCCACTGCTCCCCAAGGCGGCCGATGTGGAACTGACCGAGGAATTGAGCGGGCAGATTACCCTTGGGGGAGAAGGCGATGAGTACCGGACGATGCTGGAGCCGGTTAGAGGCGCTCTCAGCCTGCATTTCACTTTTGGCGGCCCGGACCGTGAGCGGGTGCTTCGCCGGCTCAAGCGAGCGCGCGCGGCGGACGCCACCGTGCCGTGGTGCGCCGGGCGCATTCTCCTGCCAGGGCCGTTCGGCATCCGGGCGGGGGACCAGATCGCCGGTCCCATCCTCCCGCTCGACGGCGACTCGGGTGATTACACGGTCTTCCGCCGCCTGGACCCACCCTCGTCGAGCCCTTGGAAATACCATCGCGGTTACGAGCTCCGCACCGAGCCGGAGATCGCTAGCGGGCCTATCTGGATCACTCCGTCCATCGTCCCTGACTCAGGCCGTCACGGGCTCGAGCTTGATGTCCAGTGGGTCGAGTTCGGCCCGGACGAGGATAAGCCGCTCACCTTGCGGATGATCGAATTGCTGCGGCTGGAGTTTCCGGTGAGCTGGGGAGAAATACATACCTGGGGGTTTCGCGGCGTGAGCGCCCAGCCGCGGGCGATGGTCGGGCTGCTCGGTGAAGGCCGCCGGTTTATCGAACTGAAACGGCTGACCCCCGCCGACCAGGACGAAAATGAAGATCGGGAAACTCACCTGACGCTGTCAATCCACTTTTCCGAGCAAGTCGATCCGGGGGACGAAATATCTGGACGTGTTACTGCCGAAATGCGCGGGACGCTTTCCGGAGTCACCGGAGTGGCGTTCTTCAACTCACTTGGCGGGAGACGCGCGCTAGGAAAGCCGGCTAGCATCAAGACGCGTGTCGACCTAGGCTTCAGGCTCAGCCTGGCGAACATCCGTTACCAGGCTTTGCGGGTAGAGCCGG
>JBARBE010000218.1:0-25026 GCA_049792735.1 Candidatus Acidiferrum sp. | reverse complement strand
ATCCGGTCATGATGATCGATCCGCCATCGTTGAACAGCGGCAACGCCTTCTGAACCGTAAACAGCGTGCCGCGCGTATTCAGGCCGAAGGCCGCATCGAAGTGCCGCTCGGTAATCTCGCCCAGTGGTACGGCCTCGCCCTTGCCAGCGCTCGCGAACAAGACGTCGATCTTGCCCTTTTCTCGCTTGACCGTATCGAACAGACGGTCGAGGTCGTCGAGATTTGCCGCGTCACCGCGTATGCCCGTCACGTTCTGGCCAATCAGCTTTACGGCCTCATCGAGCTGCTCCTGCTTCCTACCGGTGATGAAAACGTAGGCGCCCTCTTTAACGAAGAGCTTGGCGCTCGCCAGCGCCATGCCGCTCGATCCACCCGTGATGACTGCAACTTTTCCTTCAAGCTTTCCCATAATTACTCCCTTCCGTAGATGTGTTAGCATCGCGTACAGGTAGTAGATGTCTCTGGCAGTGGACGAGAACTGTTCAGGAGTCCTAATCTTTTGTCTATTCGTCCAAAATAGGAGGAGGAGTTGGACCCGGTAACAGACATCTTCAGAACGATGCACGTAACCGCTTTCGGTCTGCACCGGCTCGAAGCCACAGCCCCGTGGGGCGTAGAACAGGAAAAGCAGACCGACGAACAAGTCACGCCTTCCGACAAAAAGATGTCACCCACAGATTCGGCGCACTTCGCCATGCTTTCGCGCGGCAACTGCTGGCTGAGTGTGGAAGGGATTCCGGAGCCGATTCCGCTCACCGGGGGTGATTGCTTTTTGCTTGCCCCGGGGATTTCGATTGTTTTGCGCGACAGCCCGCGAACTCGTCCGAGGTGTAGTTTCCGCGAGGTCGGGGCCAAAGCCATCAATAATATCGCGCATTATGGCGGCGGTGGCGCACCCACGACAATCGTTTGCGGGTCCCTGAGTTTCGATCGCGCCAGCCTGAGGCCGATCACTCATTTATTGCCGAGCTTCATCCTCATCAAGTCCGATCAGGCACGCATGATTGCTCTTCACATCACAATGCAGGCGCTGGCGTCAGAAATGGCAGAACAGGCGCCGGGATCTGAAGTCGTCGCGACTCGGCTAGCCGAGGTTCTGTTTATCCAGGTACTCCGGGCGCATATCGCGTCGGGACCGAAACGCAACAAAGGATGGCTTCGCGCGATTTTCGATCCTCAAATGGGCACTGCTCTGAGTGCCATTCACGACAAAGTGAATACACCATGGACGGTCGAATCCCTGGCCGAAGCGGCGGGCATGTCTCGCTCCGCATTCGCAGCACGTTTTAAAGAGCTACTCGGACAAACACCGCTGGAATACGTAACCGAGTGGCGGATGCAGAAGGCGATGCAGTTACTACAACAGCGTGACAAAAAGCTCATAGACGTTGCTCGGTCGGTCGGTTACGACTCCGACGCTGCGTTCAGTAAGGCGTTCAAGCGAGTTGTTGGGGCTAGCCCTGGTGAATACCTCAAACGTGGTTTTGAAGGCCACGGTAGTGCCGGAATGGCCGAAGATTTTTGAAGCGGAGGATTCTGACTTTGGCGGCGGGGCCTAGGTGCCATGGAAGTGTGTGCTTCCACTGAAATGGATGCCCCAAGTGCCTCGCATTTGGGAACGGGAGATCGCGGACCCCAAACCGACCGAAGCAGACCACGATCAGTCCCGGTAAACGCGCTTGTATTGGATGGTTTGGCCACGTTCAGGTCGGCCAGCTACAGGGAAGTTGTCGAGAAACGGCGTGCGGGGGTGCCCTGGAGACAAACGTTGGCGGACTTGTGGGATTGAAGTGGCGACGGAGTGGAGTGAAGGGTGGTATTTACGGATTAGAGTTAGGCGGGGGAAGGCAATCTTTCCCCACGAATCCTCATGCAAAGCTCCTTGTAGGAACTCTCAAAAATTCTGCATCTTGGATAGCCGGCAAATTTTCCGATCATCCGACTCGACGGCCAAAATGGTCGTAATTTCGCGGCTTCTTAGAACTGGCTTTGTGCACTGAACGTCCTCCAGCACGGGCCATTCACGAGTTCGGATCAAAGACCGCGCGGCTGGCTACAATTCCGGCAAGGGGCCGTTTCTCCGCGACGAGCTGGTTCTTGGTGGAAGGCATCAAGGCTGGACGATTCCATGACGGACGGCGTAGCGCACGAGGCTCGCGGTTTCGTGGATATCCAACTTTTGCATGAGTCTTGTGCGATGAGATTCGGCTGTTTTCGTGCTGATGCCAAGCAGAGAGGCAACGTCTTTGGTGGATTTCCCTTCGGCGATCAATTGGAGCACTTGTCTTTCTCGCGGTGTCAGAGGACTTTCGAATTTCTCCGACTTGGACCGATACGCCTCCACGACTGCACTGGACACACCAGGGCTCAGGTAAACCTGGCCGCGCGAAACCTGGCGGATAGCCAGCAGCAAATCGCTGGCGATCTGGTTTTTCAGCACGTAGCCCTTCACACCCGCTTCCAGGGCCTCGCGGATATACTGACTTTCGTCATGTTGCGTGAGCAGAATGGTTTTGGTCTTTGGAGAAGAACGATTCATTTGCCGGGCGGCGTTCAGCCCGTTCAAGGTGGGCATGCTGATATCCATTATGGCGATATCCGGCTGGAGCGACTCCACATGACAAAGAGCCTCTTGCCCATCCGAGGCTTCCGCAACCACTTGAAAGCCTTCCCGCTCGAGCAAGGACTTCAAACCCTGGCGCACAAGGACATGGTCGTCAGCTAGTACGATGCGAATCGGCATTCGACGCCTCCGCAGGAAGCTGGATCAGTAGTTTGGTTCCCCGCCCGTGTACCGAGTCGATCGATAGCGTTCCACCAATCCCATTCAAGCGTTCCTGCATGCCAATTAACCCAAGGCCTCTTCGCTTTCCATCCGACTGCACCGCCCGCGCGTCAAAGCCCACTCCGTCGTCTTCAATCGAGCAACAAAACTTGCGCTTTTTTCGGCCGATCCGGATCCATACCCGGCTTGCTTTCGAATGTTTCGCCACGTTGGTCAGCGCTTCCTGAACGATGCGGTAGAGGGCGATTTCTAGGGCCCCAGGCAGCCTGCCCGCAACCGTCGTTTTGATTTGGATGCGGAGTTTGGCGCGCTTTGAAACTCCTTCGGCCAGGAAACGAAGAGCAGGTATCCAGCCAAGGTCATCCAAGACCGTTGGCCGGAGTTCGTGGGAATACTGCCGCAACTGTTTTTCGACCTGATTGAGCAATTCTTCAATCCGTCCAACCTGTTCTTTTTGAGGTTTCGGCAATTCGCGCGCGACGTCTGCCAGCGCAAGATGCACGGCCACCAAAAGTTGTCCGGCCTCGTCGTGCACGGCATAAGCGATGCGCTTGATCTCCTCCTCGAGCGTTTCATTGAGCCGCCGCAGAGCCGCGATGGCATCCTGAACTCCACGGTGCGCCATTTCATAGGGAGAGAGAGTCTCCGCCAGGAATTCCGCGGCAGCTGCCAACAATTCCTGACGGCGCGCTGCCTCCCGCGTATCGGCGAGCATGCGCTGGAGAGCCTGATGGTGGAAGGAAGCGATCTCCATGAGGTTCTTCTTTTCGTTGATGGCGCGGCGTCCGAGTTCGTAAGCGCGTCCCAGCGCGGACTCGCCTCCACTTTTGGTGTATTCACCAAACGCTGAACGATATTCTTCTTCAAAAGGCGGTGGCAACTTCCTCTTCCGTTTGGCCGGCGTTTTCATTCACGAACCCCGGTTAGCCGCACCACCAGTACAAGCGCGTCATCATTTCCTCTGCCATGCTGCTTGAGAATCCTGTCCGCGGCTCGTTGCGGGGATTCCAAGGCGGAAAGAGTTTCCACGAATTCGCTTCGAATCCCATCTGTAACAAAAACGAGAGTGTCCCCTTTTGCAATCGGAAGGACAGCCGCTTGCAGGGCGGGCAATTGCGAACCGACTACTCCGCCACGCAAGAGCAGCACTTCCTGCACGCTTCCTTTCTGGGCGCCGGCGCGCATCAAGACTCCTTGAACATTTCCAACACCAAGCCACGTCATCATGCCATGTTGTGGGTCAATGGAAGCAAGGCTCAACACGACTCCGCGCGTCGAACGAAGCTCTTGGTGGCATCGCTCCACCAGAGAAATGACGGGTTCTTCCGCATTCGCTTTGAGAATGGAAATCGCCGTCTCCGCCGCATAGGCAGCTTCTTCACCATGCCCAATTCCGTCCATCGCGGCGATCAGGATTCCATCTCCGGTGCAGCAAATCAGATGGCGATCGCCCGATTCGCCCTGGCCCGGCAGAACAAAGTTGGCCACGCCATATTCGACCAGTGGCACGTTTATGGCTTCCACTTTTTCACCGTCACAATTGTGCCCCGGCCCGGTTCCGAGGCAATGTCAAAGTCATCCATCAATCGGCGCACTCCCGGAAGTCCAAGGCCAAGGCTTCCCGATGTCGAGAATCCATCTCGCATGGCTTGACGTATGTCCCGAATTCCAGGGCCGTTATCGGAAGCGATGATCGAGATGCCCTGGCGGCTCGAAACCTGAATTACTTGCAAAGTGATTTCGCCCCTGCGCGCATACGAGACAATGTTGCGCGCAAGTTCGGAAATAGCGGTGGCGATGAGTGTGGCGTCTCCGGTGGAAAAACCAAGTTCGATTGCGAGAGCTCGGCCTTTCTGCCGGGCTGTCACAATATCTTGGTCCGAGTTGATGGCCACCCGGATTTCCCCAGCCATCACAGTTTCTCTCTCAGTCTGTGTTCTTAAACTTTTGAGTTAAATACGCGAGGCCTTCCTCCAGGTCCAGCGCCGTGGCAACGCCTTCCAAGGTCAGCCCCAGCTGAACCATAGCAAAAGCCACTTCGGGCTGAATTCCTACGATAACCGTTTCCGCGCCGCGCAGCCGAATCATGTGAGCGATCTCGCGCAACGTCCGCGAGGCAAACGAGTCCATCACATCCATGGCTGTAACATCGACGATAACCGCACGCGAGCGAAACTTAACAACCTGCTGCACTAAACCCATGCGCAGGTGGTTGAGGTCGGCGTCCGAGAGAGCGGCTTGAAACGTCGCAATCAAGACCGCTCCCTGCTTGAGAATCGGGACTTCCACGTGGCCTTTCCTCCGTCTTGCCTAGCGTGGCTCCGCTAGTTTCTCAACTTTGTATCCCAACAGTCTTTCTGCCTGCTCGATGCCGCCCTGCAGGTCGCCGACGGTGTTCATCTTCCCAAGGTCGACACCGATGGTCACCAAGGTCTGCGCAATCTCTGGCGAAAGCCCCGTGACGATCACCGTCGCACCAAGCAATCGTGAAGCTTCCACGGTTTGCACCAAGTTGTTCGCTACCGTCAAGTCCATGGCCGCCACACCGGTGATATCGATGACGACGACTTTCGCACGGTTGGTTCGGATTCCGCGAAGAAGCTGCTCCGTCAACTGGCGGGCGCGCTGCGGATCGATCACTCCGATGATCGGCAAAATTAGCAATCTTTCGCGAACCTGCAGCACCGGTGTGGAGAGTTCGCGGATTGCTTCCTGTTGCTGGCGGATGACGCGCTCGCGCTCCTGGACGAAACCAACCGCCACGGTGTTCGCGATGCGGTTCGCGGCAGGCTCGTACGCATCCAGGATGCGGTTCAGTTTCTTGAAATCCGTCTGGTACTTGGCGAACAGGGAGCGCGCCAGGACGTCTCGCAGCAGGAGGACGATGCCAACGACTTCGTGCGTCTCGACGCCTCGTGGAATGATGCGTTCCGAGAGGTTGCGCGCGTAGGCTTGCAGCGCTTCGAATGCCTCCGTTTCCAGAGCCTCCACGTAGCTGTCGTACACCGAGGTTGCTTCCGCGAAGATCTCTTCCTTCGTCATCGCAGTAAGCAGGCGCGTCTCCGTGATGCGCACCACCCATTCCTCGCGCAACTGCGTGCGGTTCTGACGGAGGTGCGCCACCAGTTCTCGAAGCAGCTCTGAGGGCGCTTCACTGCGCACTAATTCCCCCCCTGGTTGGTTCCGACTCCCCGAGTCTTTCGAAATAACCTCTCGCTTGGCCATGAATCCATTCTCCTTGCCCCGAACGGCATGGACCAATACCGCCGAACTGGCTGGTTTGGCTGCAGATTCGAGATAAATACCATTGCTTACCTATTACCTCAAGCAAGTGAAGCCCTGCGATTGGCCTCGGGTAAATACCCTAGTCATGGGCTAAGTGGTTGTTACAGCTGATAGATCGGTCGCTTCTCTTACGCTTCAAGATTGCCGCGTCACCCGCAAGGACTAGTGGAATTACCTGCACCAACACTACGGTCCTTGCCCGCTTGTCGCCTGTCCGGATCAATGGAACTATGTGACTTCCAGCGAGGCAACTCTTCGCACTTGCTGGCAGGAGGGGTGATGCCCATACAAGAATTCCATGCGGAAAAGAGTCCGCAGGCAACTCGCGTGACGACGGAATTGCCGAAGCAGATATCCAATCGCAAAGTTCTAGCTATGGGGCGGAAGAACGGCCCCCCAGAAAGCGGCCTCACGGAAGACCTTTCCTCCGCTTTGCGCGCTGCGGATTCCGAGTTTGGTCAGATCTTGAAGGAAGTGGACGAAATTTCTAAACTTCTGAAGTCAGACCGCCCCGACACGCAGACGATGCGCGTGGCAACCCACCCGGCAGTCTGGGGCGCCGTTAAGCAGGCTCTTCTCGACAGGGAACTCCGCTATCTCGCCCTCACGGATGATCTAACCTGCCTCTTCAATCGGCGCGGGTTTTTTGCTGCTGCCACCCAGCAACTGAAGCTCGCCCAGCGCAATGGCCAGAGTCTGCTCTTATTGTTCTGTGACGTGGACAACCTAAAGAAAATTAATGACAGCTACGGCCATCAAGAGGGGGATCTGGCGCTGATTCGGACGGCAGATGCTCTTGAGCTATCCTTCCGCGGTTCCGACATTCTTTCGCGACTGGGTGGCGATGAGTTTGTCGTACTGGCTTCGGAGACCTCGAATCAAACTCGGGAAATCATCCTCCGCCGCTTAGAGAAGAATCTTAAAAAATCGAGTGCAGCGGAACCGCGTTACGCATTATCCCTCTGCGTGGGAGTGGCGCGGTTCGATCCCAAGTGCGCCATTTCGCTGGGGGAACTGATGCTGAAAGCGGACAGAGCCATGTACGAGAAGAAACGGGCGACTCAGAAAGTGGTGTGAGAACAATTTGTGAGCAATCCCGGCCCCCCATGCAACCGGCAGGGGCGGTCTTGGAGAAATATTGGTCTAATGCGCTTCGATGGAAGAAATGAAAAGCGCGTCACCATGGCAATCCCAGTGTGCCTTGTAACCGCGAAAAAGCTGCTCTTTGCCGATCAGGCGTTAACGGTAAACGTGAGCCCTCATGGGGCTCGCGTCGTAACGCGGCGCCGATGGCAGCCCGAGGAAGAACCACGGCTTGCTTCGAGCTCAGGCGAGCTTGAGGCGCAAGCGAAGGTAGTCTACTGCGAGCCCCTGGCAGACGGACAATTCTGCATAGGATTGCAATTCCCCTCGGCCAAAATAAATTGGAATACAACATGAGATTTCCGCCGCAACGCATCGATGCTTAAGATTCGCCACCGAGAAGGGACGTCTCAGCAGCAACTGAGAGAGCGGTTCAGAAACGGGGCTCTGAGAGGTTGTTGCCCCGCAGCGAGTACGCCGATTCTGGGTGAATCGTCGGCTAGACGGAAGTTGTCCAGAGCCGGCGTTCGGGAATGCTGTCGAGAAAAACCGTCGCGGCGGTTGTGGCATTGACGTGACGACGGAGCGGAGTGAAGGGTGGTATTTACGGATTAGGTTTTCGCAAACGCAGGGCAAGTTCTCCGCTGGGTTGATTTTCCTGATTTATTTGTGAGGTGGCTTATCGGTGGATTAGGGCATCGATGGAATAGGAGTTGTATTCGCGGGCGGCGAGGAGGGTGGCGTAGAGGAAGGCGTAGAAGAGTTGGATGGCGAGCGTGCTCCAATCGGAGCGGAGGGCGGTGCCGAAAATTAGGAAGGCCATCAAGAGGGCGCCGAGGAGCAGAGCCGTGCGGGTCCATAAGCCGAGGACCAGGAGGAGGCCGACGGCGGTTTCGAGGAAGACGAGAGTTAGCGCGAAGAGGCGGACGAGGATGGCCGGGAGAGGCGTGGCTACGAAGAGCTTCACAGTGGCATCGGCGAATGCGGTGAGATGGGGCAGGCGGACCAGACCGTGCATGAGGATGCTGAGGCCAAGCGTGAAGCGGAGGACCAGGTAGGCGAGTTTGCGGTCGAACGGAGCTTGCGAATCCATTAGGATTTAGCCTTGTTCTTTGTATTTCGTCTCAAATTTCGCCCGGCACTTCATGAGTGCGCTTGTTTGATGATTACGAAGCCTCCTTGGATAGTCGAGTAGAGGGAAAATCGTTGAATTGGTCATTCTTGTCTTGTCCTGAGGAATTGACGATTTTTGGCGGAAGGGAAGCATGAGCACGAGGTGCGCTAGAATGTTGTTCCTATGACGAAGACAGCTGCGAGACGGGCGGACTTTGTTCCGGCAAGTGATTTAGATAAAAGACGACCTTCGAAGCGGGCGCTGATTCGCGGGCTGGTGCGGCAGGCGCCGTTTGTGGCGAAGAATTTTGGGCTTTATTTTCGGAACGGATGGCGGCGGCATATTTTGCGGACGAATGTGGTGGCGCCGTACGCGGTGACGTTTTACGTAACGCATAAATGCAATTTAGCTTGTTCGTATTGCACGCAGAAGGAGCCGGACGTATTCAGCAAGGAATTGTCGACGGGGGAGACGATTCGGATTTTGCGGAAGATACGCAAGGAGACGGATTCGATCGTGTTTACGGGAGGGGAGCCGACTCTGCGGGCGGATATTGAAGAGCTGACGGCTATGGCGAGGTTCCATTGCAGGTTTCGTTCGGTGCTGCTGATTACGAATGGGACTTTGCTGGACCGCAAGCCTGGGATTTTGAGCTCGGTGACGGGGCTAGTGGTTAGTTTGGATGCGTTGGCGGCCGACCCATCGAATGCGCTATCGAAGCCGGCGGCGCTGCCGAAAGTCTTGCAGAATTTGGCGATGGCGAAGGAAATATTGGGAAGCGCGCAGCGGATTACGATCAGCACGGTGATCGAGGAATGGAATATCGCGGAAGTGGAGAAATTGCTGGATTGGTGCGGGGAAGAAGGATTCGTGTTCGCGGCGCAATCGGCGCAGAACGAAAAAATGCCAAACCTTAAGCTGGCGCACAATCCGAAGTATCAGGCGCTGGTGGACAAGATTATCGAGCGGAGGAGAAGCGGGACGCAGCCGATCAATGGGACGCCGAGGACGATCGAGACTTTGCTGCGGTTTCGGGAGTTTCAGTGCTACCCGACGATGTTTCCGCGGGTGTATCCGAATGGGGATGTGTTTTATCCGTGCGAGCCGCTGCGGAAAGTGGCGGGGAATTTGTTGCGGGATGGATCGTTGAAGAGGATTTTCGCGCGGGGGAAGAAGATTTATGGAGATATTCCGCCTTGCCAGGGGATTTGCTACTTGTTTGGGAATGTGCTTTCGCATTATTACGTGAATGATTTTTGGGGATTGGCGGGGGAATTTGTGAAGTGATGGAATAAGAGAAAGAGAGATTCTCGCGCAGAGACGCGGAGACGCAGAGAAGATGGCTGGAGGACAGGTCAAATCGAGGCAGGTCGGAGTTTAATTGTTGAGGCGCGGAGGACGTGGCCGCCTCTTTCGCGGTTCGCGCTTGGCGAGTCTGGAATGTAGCGAGCGGCTATTTGTGGAGGGCCTAAGTCTTCGACTTCGCTGAAACCAATGGCTAGCAGTTTTTCACGCAGATTCTCCGCTTCAAAATAAGTTACCCAGGATTCGCCAAGGGATTCGACGCGGGCGGCGCGGCGGTCGTGGTATGCGCGCTGTTCGGGGGAGAGTGTGTGCGGAGGATCGCTGTAATCGAAGACGACCTGGGCGCCGTTGGGCAGGCCGGCGATGAAGTTAAGAGTGGACCAGATGGCATCTTCGGTGAGATAGGGGACGACGCCGAGCCAGGTGAAGAAAGTCTGCTGAGCGGGATCGAAGCCGGCGGCGCCGAGGCCTTCGGGCAGAGTTTGACGTTCGAGATCGATGGGGGCGAAGGTGAGCGCGGGCGGGATTGCAATTGCAGCTTCGGCGAGGCGCTCGCGTTTCCAGGTTTGCGTGGCGGGATGATCGACTTCGAAAATGTGCAGGCGCTGGGCGTAGGGGCCGCGGTACGCGTAGGTGTCGAGGCCGGCGCCGAGAACGACGAGTTGGCGGACGCCCTGTTCGACGGCTGCGGCTAGGGAGTCTTCAGCGAAACGCGTGCGTGCGGCTATGAAAAGGCGCATGCCGAGCCGTGACGGATGCGCAGCGGCATCTTGTGCGGCGGCTTGGGAGTCCTGGCCAAGAATGCGGACGGCCAGCGGATCGGAGAAGATGCGGCCTTCTTCGAGAACTTGATGCACGGCGCGATGAGCGGCGGTGGCCCAGGCAGTGAGGCTTGGCATTCCCGATTGCACGGATGGATTTTAGCAGAGGGAAGCTGAGGGGATCGGAGCGGAAGCGAGTCTAGTTCAGATCGGAGAGCTTTTTGTCGAGGTGGGCGAGAGCGGCTTCGAGAGACTTGCGGTGATTGGGATGCGTTGCGGATTCAAGGTCGTGGGCGATGCGGGTGCGGGATAACTGCAAGTCCTTGCGTTCTTGATCGCGGCGAACGTCTTCCGCGCTTTTGGCTGTATTGCCGTAGTGCCCCGGTGGTTCCTGGCCGGATTCCACCTGTGCTTGCACGTCTTTGCTTTCCCATCCTCGTGCCATAAGCCTATTTTGACACATTTTGCAGCAACGGCGGACCTTAAAAGAGAGAAAGTTCGAGGGGCGGATTAGGCGCTGGCGGCGCGGCTTTTTGGCAAAACGGGGAGCGGGGAGCGCATGACGCTGGCGAGAGTGCTTTCGGCTACACGAGCGAGGTGCTCGGCAAAAATACCTTCGTAGGTGAATTCGGCGACGCTTTGGGACCAGCGAACTTGCAAGAACCAGCGGTTTTTGATTTGGAGCGCGCGCGCCGAGATAATTTCCGCAGCGGGAATCACGAGGAGCGGCTCAAGATGAGAATCGAGCGCGCAGATTTGCTGAGCGCCGACGAAGAGCTGAACGGGCGCTGGGCCGGCGTTTGGGCGCTGATATTTTCCGCCGTTTACGACGACCAGGACGCCGAGTTCGCGAGCTTTCTCATTGGAGAACGCGTGCGGCTTGGCGGGAGGCAGGAGAATTGCGGCAAGGAACATGACTAGACCGGCGGGAGCGGCGAGCCAGCTATTCCAGAGGCTGAGCGGGAGAACGACGAGGGCAGCGCCGGCGAATCCGAGGAAGACGCGGAAGGCCATCCAGGATTGCGGATTTCGGCGGATATGCAGGAGTTTGGGGATCAGCAGGACAAGCGCGAAAAGAGAGCCGATTAGAAGATTGCGGAGACGCGCGGCGGCTCCGTCGTGATGCGGTGCGGCAGTAGCTGGGGCCGTGCTCATCTTGTGTCCTTCGGTTAATGATAAGACTACGCTGGGCGGTTCAGGGTTTCAAAGAACTGATTTCGCGCATGCGGGCAAAGGCGCGGCGGACGTGGGGAATGGCGATGGAGCCGCCGACGACAAGGGCGACGTTCAGAGCGTCGATGACTTCTTCGCGCTTCCAGCCTTCTTCGCCGCAGCGAACGAGATGATAGGTGACGCAGTCATCGCAGCGGAGAACGGCGGAGGCGACGAGGCCGAGAAGTTCTTTCGTTTTGGTATCGAGTGCGCCTGGTTCGTAGGCTTGATGATCGAGGGCGAAGAAGCGTTTGATGCCGAGGTGGCCGCAATTGAGGATTTCTTCGTTGAGGTCGGCGCGGAATTTTTGAAAATCGTCGAGGCGGTCGGGCATGAATCCTCCGGAAATTAGGGGATCATTATGGACTAATTTTGTCTGGCACGTGAATGTGCGCCCCGGGGCGAGGATGTTAGTCCGTGGTCGCGGCGAGAGCTTTTTCGGCGAGGTCTTTTGCGCCGGGCTTACCTGCCAAGATGAGATTCGCCCATTCGGAGCCGACGTGGGAGAGGCGGACAGCTTCGCTGGTTAGGGATTCAGGGCCGCCGGAATCGTTGCCGCCAAAATAGATGCGGTCCATGGGATGCGCGGCGGCGGGGCGGGTTTTTGTGTAGTGGCCGGGAACGGCCATGAACATGGGATGGCCGCGGCGATAGATGCGGACTTCGATGGGGTCGACGTTGAATTCGGGAAGGACTTTTTGGAAGTCGGTGAGGACGCTTGCGGCAAGCGTTCTGCAATCATTTATATCGAGGAGAGTGAAGCGCTGGGCTTCGCGGAGCGGAGTGTAGAAGGTGAGGATGTTGTTTTTTTGTTTGTAGCCGGGATTGTTGCGAATGGTCCAGTCGGCGACGATGAAGTCGGTGAAGGAGTTGCCGGGGCACCAGTTGTCGTAGCCGCGATTGTAGACGGGCTTGTCGAAAATGAGGTTGACGACGGGATAGGGGGCATAGCGCGTGCGTTGCATGGCGGCTATTTGTTCGGCGGGCAAGTTCTGGACGATGCGCGAAGTGATCTGCTTCGGAGTGCATATAAGGACGGCTTTGGCGGAGACGGTGGTCAGCTTTCCTTCGCGGAGATAGGTGATCTTGACGAGGTTTTTTTCGGGGACGACGGCGACGACGGTAGAATCGCCAAGCATGCGGTCTTTGTAATGCGGCTGGAGGACTTCGACGAGTTTGTGGGTGATGCAGCCGAGGCCGCCGGGCAGGATGGCGCGCTTGGCGTCGCCGCCGGCGAAGAGATCCTTGGCGTTGTAGAGGCCGACGTAGGCGGAAGTGTCGTGCGTGGCGGCGCCCCAATTGGAAGGCCCGAAAATGTCCCACCACTGCTGGACTTCGGGGGCGTAGGCGGAGGTGAAGTTCGAGAAGGGTTGGGCGTCCAGCTCGGCCATGCGGCGGCTCACTTCCATTTTGAGAACGTCGTCGCGGAATTTCTGAAAGCTGGCGCGGACTTCTTTCGGATAGGGGAGCTGAGAGATGCCAGTCTTCCATGTGTCCGGGACATAGGTTTTGTTGACGAGGGTGGGATCGGGCATGTTGACGAGCGGAAGTTTGAGGCCGAGCTCAGAGGCTAGCTGATCGCCTTCATCGCCGCGGTAGGCGTAGGCGGCGCCCGTCGCGAACGGCTGGCCCTCAAACTCTTCCTGGTAGGCGTTGCCGCCGAAGTGAGTTTCTTTTTCGAGGAGAAGCCAGTCTTTTTCGCGGAGGAAATAGGCGGCGGAGAGGCCAGCCACACCGCCGCCTATAATTGCGATGCCGACCTTGGAGGTAGCAGCGGGCAGGTCGAAATGGTGGCCGTCACGGATTTGGTGGCAGATTTCGAAATGTTCGCCGTCGACGAGAGGAGCATTGAGTGGATTAGAGCCGGACGTATTGGAATTCGGAGCGTGAAGTAGGGCGGCGTCGACCGGGCAGCCTGCCGCGACCGAACCTGCTACTACGAATTTGATGAAGTCACGGCGCGATTGCGACATTCGTCCTCCTTGGGTTGCTATGGTCTTTCGAGCAACTGGTGAGCTTCCGTGCCGATGCTCCGTGTGCGAATGCGGTACCAGACAATGATGAGTACGACGGACGCCGCGAAAATCAGCGTGGAGACGGCGTTAATTTCCGGCGTGATGCCGCGGCGGAGGCGGCCCCAGATTTCGAGCGGAAGAGTGTTGTCGCGGCCGATGAGAAAGAAGGTTACGGCGATTTCGTCCATGGAGAGAGTGAAGATAAGAAGGGCGGCGGCGACGAGGGAGAGCTTGAGATTGGGGAGAGTGATACGCCAGAACGTTTGCCAAGGTGTGGCGCCGAGATCGAGCGAGGCTTCTTCCTGAGCGCGATCGGATTTTTGGAGGCCGGCGAAGAGTTCGGTGGTGGCCACGGAGATGAGGGCGGTGCCGTGGCCGAGAAACACGGTGAGCAGGCTAAGGTGCAAGCCAGCGAACACGGCGAACATGAGAAGAGAGAGACCGGTGATGATGCCGGGAAGGATGAGCGGCAGAAGAACGAGGCGGCGGAAGAGAGCTTTGCCAGGGAAGCTGGCGCGATCGAGAGCTAGCGCGGCGAGGAGGCCAAGGGTCAGAGCGAGAGCTACGGCACCTGCGGCAACGATGAGGCTGTTGAGGACGGAATCCCAGATGGAGCTGTCCGCGAAAAGCTGGCGATACCAATCAAGGGTCAGATTGCGCGGAGGAAAGCCACCGACGCCATCGCGATTGAAAGAATAAAGAATGAGTATGACGATGGGCAGATAGATGAAAGCGAAAACCAAGAGCGAGTAAAGGGCTAGGAGCGGAGAACGGCGAGTTGGAGAGCTGCGGCTCATTTAAAGGACCAGCGCTTTTCGAGGCGCTCGGTAAGGAAGAGGAGCGAAATTGTAATGAACAGAATGCAAACGGATATGGCGGCCCCGAGCGGCCAATCGTAGGACGCGCCGAAAAGGGTTTGCACGATGTTGGCGATCATGCTGCCCGAAGAGCCGCCGACGAGGAGCGGAGCGAGGAAATCGCCGAGGGAGAGAACGAAAGCGAAAGTGGCTCCCGCGAGAAGGCCGGGCATCGAGAGCGGAAGGATGACGCGAAAGAACGTGGAGACGGGCCCGGCGCCGAGATCGTGCGAAGCTTCGACGAGGGGGCGGGGGATGTGCTCGAGAGAGGCGTAAATGGGGAGAAAGACAAAGGGGGTGTAAATGTGAGTGAGGACGAGGACAACGGCGAAAGGGCTGTAAAGGAAGAAGCCGACGGGCGCGTGAGTGATGTGGAGATATTGCAGGAAGCCGTTGAGGACGCCGTCGCTGCCAAGAATGGTTTTCCAGGCGTAGCCGCGGACGAGGTAGCTAACCCAGAGCGGGACAATCACGAGCTGATAGAGCAGCTCTTTGCGCGCGCCGGAATGGAACGAGAGGTAATAGGCGAGCGGGTATCCGAGGAGGAGGGAGCAGAGCATAACGCAAGCGGCGATGCGCATGGTGCGGAAGAGGACTTCGGCGTAGAGAGAATTGGTGAAGAGCTTTTGGTAGTTGGAGAGATTCCAATGATGGATAAGGGCGCCGTTTTGGACGAGCCAGAAGCTGTGGGCGAACATTAGGGCGTAGGGAATCAGGAGGAAGAGCCCTACCCAGAGTAGCGGGGGAATCGAGACGAGCGTTTTGTAGGCGCGGGAGTACATGAGAAATCAGTCCGCGACGCGGATTGCGTCCGCGATCGAGAAAACAAAATCGTGCTCGCCGGTGAGCGGGCCGCGTGCAGGGAGGCGGACGCGCAAAAGTTGGCCGGAGCCGCAATCCACCTCGAGCAGCTCGCTGGCGCCGCTGTAAATTTGCTGGCGGACGGAGCCGCGAAATTTCACTTCGTCCGTTTGGCGTTTGCCATCGGGGCTGATCCGAATGGCTTCCGGGCGGACGGAAAAAAGCGCGGGGCCGTCGGCGTCCTCGAGGGGCCAACGCAGGACGCCGCAGGTGGCAATGCTGCGGCGGATTTCTCCACGCAACAAATTAGTTTGGCCGATGAACTGCGCGGTGTAAGCGGTTGCGGGGCGCGCGTAGATTTCGCGGGGCGAGGCAACTTGTTCGAGCGCGCCATCGCGGAGCAGGGCGATGCGGTCGGAAAGGGCCATGGCTTCTTCCTGATCGTGGGTGACGAAGAGGAAAGCGATGCCGATTTCGCGTTGAAGGGCTTTCAACTCACTTTGCATTTCTTTGCGGAGATTGGCGTCGAGCGCGGAGAGCGGTTCATCGAGGAGCAAGAGCTCCGGGCGGTTAACGAGAGCGCGGGCCAGAGCTACACGCTGCTGTTGGCCGCCGCTTAGACGGGAAGGACGCGCGGGGGCGAATTCGGTCATCTTCACCATCTCGAGGGCTTCCGCGACGCGGCCGGCGATTTCATTTTTCGGAGCGCCTTGCACGCGCAAACCATACGCAACATTGTCTCGCACGCTTAAGTGCGGGAAGAGCGCGTAGCTCTGAAAGACAGTGTTTACGCGACGCTTGTAGGGTGGCAGCTTATCGAGGCGGGCGCCGGACATCCAGATTTCGCCGGTCGTGGGTTGCTCGAAACCGGCAACGAGGCGGAGAAGCGTGGTTTTTCCGGAGCCGCTCTCGCCGAGCAGAGTGAGAAACTCGCCGGGAGCGATGTTCAAGGAGATGCTCTTCAGCACCTCGCGCGCGCCAAAGCGTTTAGCCACCTCGCGCAATTCGAGCAGAGGAACATCCGGGTCCACAGAAGCGGCCTGCGGAATGGGGACGGAACTCACTGTGCGGCTTTCACCTCGTTCCAGATTTCGTTGTACTTGGCTCGGCGGGGCACGTCCTGCCAGAAATAGATGCGCTGCATGTAGGCGTCGGGATCGTCCATGTGCAGGTTTTTCTGTTCCGCGCCGGTCATGAGAGCCGTGGAGGCGGGGTTGGCGGGTGAATAGCCGGTCACATCCGTGACCCTTTTCTGGGTTTGCGCTTCGATCATGTATTCGAGGAATTGAGCCGCGAGCACTTTCTGCTGGCTCGCCGCGGTGATCATCAGGTGATCGATCCAGCCGGTGGTATTTTCTTTCGGGATAGTTTCGCCGATGGGAAAATTTGCTTGACGTAATTGGTTGGTGTTGAGCGGCCAGCCCATGGCGAGAACAATTTCATGGTTTTCAAAAAGGTTGGTTAGCTCTCCGCCGGTCGACCAAATCTTTCGAATGTTTGGTTTGAGTTCGATGAGTTTCTTTTTGACGGCGTCCAGCTGCTCATCCGTCAGATTGTAGAGTTGTGAAGGGTCGGGCTTGTCGTAACCCAAAATCTGCGCGGCCATGTATACAGTAGAGAGATCATCCCAGACGGAAATTTTCCCTTTGTATTTGGGATCCCAGAGAATGTTCCAGGAATCCGGGGGCTGCGCGAAGACGGTGGTGTCATAGAGGAGAGGATTTGGGCCCCACATGAATGGCACACCGAAGACTTGACCTTGGAATTTCACCAGGGGCGAATCGCGAAGCCTGGCGGCGAGTTGTGGGTAGGACGGAAATTTTGCGAGATCCAACGGCGCGGCAAGGCCAGCGCGGGCGATGGACGTAGCGACATCGCTCGAGGGCGAGATCACATCATAGTTGGAAGCGCTTCCGCCGCGCAGTTTGGCAACGAGTTCGTCGCTCGAACCCATGTAGGACGCGGCGATTTTGCAATGGTGCGACTCTTCGAACGGGCGCACGAACGAGGGATCCGCGTAACCTTCCCAGACGAGCAAGCTGAGCGTCGGTTCCTTTTTCCTGCAAGCGCCGCAGGAGATCGCGATCGACAGAATGCTCAGAACGATTGCGCGCCGGTTCATCCTCTGCCCCGCTTCCGAATCATGTTCGTCTCCACGCGGCTAAGCTCATCCTTCACAAGATCGTTGGCTTTCAGAAAGTCGGCGGCGTATTGACCCAAAGCAGCCAGGTTTCGGAACGCCCGGGATTTTTCCAGCGGTGCGGCGTTGAGCTCTCGAAGTAGAGGCTGTCGCCGGGTTTGAGGCGGTAATGTTCTTCGCCATTGAGCCAAATTTCGAAGTCACCGCGAAGGACGTGGAGAAACTCTTCGCCTTCGTGCGAGTAAGATTCGCCGCTTCCCCCGCCGGGTTTGATGCGAAAAAGATGGGGCTCCATGGCGGTCTGACCCCAGGCCAGAAGTTCCATGCGGACGCCGGGAGTGGTCTCCAATACTTTTCTCTGGCTGGGTCGGACGAGGCGGGGATTTTCGGCGGCCGTTTCAAAAAGCGAAAGAATATTCGTGCGATAAAAACGCGCGATGCGGCGCAGCGTGGAAATCGAAGAGCGCATTTGGCCGCGTTCGAGCGCGCTGAGAAAACCGACGGAAACTTTCGTGGCGCGGGCGACCTGGGCGAGAGATAGTCCGCGGCGAGTGCGCAGCCGGCGGAAGCGTTGACCCGGGAGAGGAGCGGTTTCCGCAGGCGCCGAGACGATCCCCTGGCGTTTTAGAACATGGACGATGGCAGGAGGATTCAATCCGCGTGCGCGACGCAAGAAAACCGCGCGTTGCAGGAGACGAACATCTGTTTCCGAATACAAGCGATAGCGGCTCCTTGTACGTTGCGGCGAAACGAGGCCCAGCGCTTCCCAGGCACGCAAGGCGGAAGAGGAAATGCCCACCCGGCGCGCTACTTCGCTGATGCGCAGCAGGCGGGGCGCGGTTCGATTTGTTGATGGCTTGGAGAAATTCTTTCCGCTTGACACCTGTTCCGGCTTTCTCTAAGTTTGCTGGATTATAGTAAGGTTTCAGGGGTACAGCAACCTCGAAGAATCCGCTGCAAGAGAATTCTTCGAAACGAGGGGTGAGTTCATGAAATTGGGCGCGGGACCAAGGCAGAGCTATAGGCGATTCCTCCGCAACGTTGTTTTCCTGAGCTTTCTCGCAGTGAGCATGCTGCTGGTGGCGCCATTTTCTACGGCACAGAGCACCGGGGGAGAAATTCGCGGGACGATTAGCGATCCCAGCGGAGCCTCCGTGGTGGCGGCCACCGTTGCGCTCGTCAGCGAGGCGACAGGGGTTCAGCGCCAGGTGCAGAGCGGAGCGAACGGCGAGTATATTTTCCTCGAAGTGCCTGTCGGCAGGTACGAGATAGACGTGACGCTGACGGGGTTTAAAAAATTTGTGCGCAAGGGAATCGTGCTGGACTTGAACCAGGTCATAAGCGTGGATATCACTCTGCAAATCGGCTCGGCCACAGAAAGTGTCGAGGTGACAGGGGCGCCGCCGGTCGTAGATACCAGCTCGACACAGCTCGGCGCGGTTGTGAATGAGCGCGCTTCCACACAATTGCCCTTGAATCAACGCGACGTTTATCAGTTGCTGCAGCTGCAGCCCGGTGTGCAGTCTCAGCTTGGTAACGATTTGTTTTATGGTTCGGACAAGCCCGGAGTAGTCACTGTGAACGGGGGGCGCGGGCGCTCGAACAATTATTCCGTGAACGGCGGCGATGGCAACGACCTGTTCGCCAACTTGCCCGCCATCGAGCCTTCACCGGACAGCATTGAAGAGTTCCGCGTGATCAGCAATTCGTTTGACGCGGAATACGGGCGGAACTCTGGCGCGGTGGTCAATGTGGTGACCAAATCCGGGACGAACAATATCCACGGTAGTTTTTATGAGTTCTTTCGAAACGACGTTCTCAACGCCCATCCATTTACGTTTTTTCAAGCGCCGAAACCGGAATTCCGGCAGAATCAGTTTGGCGGCACGATCGGCGGACCAATCAAGAAAGACAAGACCTTCTTTTTTGGCGCGTACGAAGGACGGCGGATCGTTCAGGGTATTGTGTCGCAACCGATCAGTGTGCCCACATCGGCGGAGCTCAACAACGGGGACTTTTCCGCTGGACCTACATTTGCGGGATCTCTTACCGACCCGACGGTAGCCAATATTCTGCAAAACCGCTGCGGAGCAAACGCGCCGTCTACGGTGCCTCTCAACCAACGGCTTTCGGCCTCGGCACAGACGGCGGTGGCAAGCGTGGCCAGCGGCGGCGCACCGGTGGCATACACCTCTATTTTTCCGTCCAATCAGATTCCGACTGGCTGTTTTGACCCGGTGGCCCTGAGCCTGTTGCAGTACGTTCCGGGAGCGGGAGGAAGCGGTGGCGTGCAGGTCACGCCGAATAGGACGGATCGCGGCGACCAGTTCCAAATTCGGGTCGATCAGAATTGGTCGAACAATCAGAAGACCGCGTTTTACTATTACTTCGATGACGATAACACCTTGGATCCGTTCGCGAAGTTCCAGGCGTCCGGCGCCACGACCGGTAACTTCCCCGGGGTTTACGCGACGCGCACGCAGCAGTTGAATATCACGCACACATCGACAATTGGGTCGACGGCTGTGAACGAAGCACGGTTCAGCTATTTCCGCGAGGGGCAGCTGCAATTTGACTCGCCGACGCGGACGAACGCGATTCAGGCTTCGTGCGGAACCGGAGCAGCAGCTGCATTTTGCTTCACGGGAACGTCCGATACCGCGCTAACGGATAGCAACGGCAATTTGCTGGGCACAAACCCGGATTACGGGCTTCATTCCGGGCTTGGCGCGAGTAAAGAGGGAGTTCCGTTCATTGATGTGGGTGGCGGTTTCACGATTGGAAACAACTACAACGGACAGTTGCCACAAACCGGAAACACCTACCAGTTCAGCGACAACTACAGCAAGATTATCGGCAGGCACAGCTTGAAGTTTGGAGCCGACACGCGGTATCAGATGTTCAATCAGTTGCTCTACTTCGACGTGAACGGTGATCTGTCTTTTCTGTCGTCCACCTCATCGCCAACGGGGGACGACCTGGGCTACTCAGATGCGTATCCTAATTATCTGCTGGGACTGGGCAACGGCTTTTTTCAGGGCTCCGCGCAGCACGAGCTCGTGCGTAGCACCTCAATCTACCTCTACGCGCAGGACAGCTGGAAGATCAAGCCCAACGTGACTTTGAACTATGGTTTGCGCTGGGAAATGAACACTCCGCTGACGGACATCGGACAGAAAGTGCAGACCTTCCGGCCGGGACAGGTATCGACTATCTATCCTTGCACGCTTCCGACCACCAGCCCGCTTTACGTGGCGGGAAGCGTAACGACGTGCGATCAAGCCGGCGTGACGCCCGTGGGGTTGGTCTTCCCAGGTGATAAAGGTGTGCCCGAGGCCTTGACGAACACCTATTACAAGGGCTTTGCGCCCCGGCTGGGCCTCAATTGGAGTCCAGGTTGGACAGATGGATGGCTCAGCAAGCTGACGGGCGGGCCTTCCAAGACCAGCGTGAGCATGGGCTACGGAATTTTCTATAATCCTATTGAGCAGCTCGTGCTTGAGCAGTTTAGCGCCGAGCCTCCATTCGGCGGAAGTAACTTCATCACGAGTCCGCTGCTACAAACTCCATATGTCGACCAGACTGGCAGCACGTACCCGAATCCCTTCAACGGGATTTTGAACCCGCCGCGGGGCTCGTCCGTCGACTGGGAGCAATTTCGGCCAATGACTTTCTTCGGGCAATTTCCTCCCAATCTGCGCATGCAGTATTCGGACCAGTACAATTTGACGATCAAGAGGCAGTTACCAGGGGAGATCCTTTTTCAGGTCGGATACGTGGGATCGCAGGGGCATCGGCTGCTAGCAAGCTATGAAGTCAATCCAGGGAATCCGCAAACGTGTAACGACTTGGCCGCATTGGGACAAGGCTGCGGGCCTTTCGGTGAAGACAGCCCTTATTCTTTTGTTCTGCCATCAGGATCGGTTTTCCATCTGCCGTACATTCCTGGTGGGCCTGGCGGTTCGGACTTGCCCTGTCCGCTCATGAACGCGCCCGCGGCCTGCACCATCACGGGCGCGGCTGGAGGCACGCCGATCACGCTGGTGGGCATCCGGGGCTATTCTTCACCTCTGTGTAACCCGCTCACAGGAGGAGGTTGTCCTTCCGACGGCACGCCGGTTTTTTCCGGCATCTTCAGCGAGAACACCGTGGCGCGGTCGAACTACAATTCTCTGCAGGTCATGTTACAAAAGAATTTTGCTCACGGGCTGCAATTCCAGGCGGCATACACCCTCAGCAAGACGATGGACAATGCCTCGAGTTTTGAGAGTGCGCTCAACCCTCTGAATTTCAATGCAACCTATGGGTTGTCCGATTACGATGCGCGGAATCGTTTTGTTTTCAACTATGTTTGGGAGCTGCCGGTTCCAAAGTACGAAGGATTCAAAGGGAAGATGCTGGATGGCTGGCAAGCGTCCGGAATTCTGACGTTCCAGAGTGGCTTCCCGATTCGAATCACGTCCGCGGATGACGTGGAACAGCTGGACTCGACTGACCTTTTCGAATTTCCCGGCGAACCGAATTTAACTGCGCCGTTTCACACACAGAACATTCGCCAGAACAATGGGTTTGTGTTTGACCCGAATCTTTTTACCAATGCAACTGTTGCACCGGGGACAATCGGAAATGCTCCGCGCACCATTTGCTGCGGACCCGGCATCAATAACTGGGATATGAGTTTCATGAAAGAGACAAACTTTGGAGAAAGACTCCAGATGGAGTTCCGTGGCGACATCTTTAACATATGGAATCACGCACAGTTCTATAGCGTCGATGGAAATGTGTCGAACACCGGTAGCACGTTTGGGCAGGTGCAGCACGTTCACGATCCGCGGCTGGTGCAATTCTCGCTGAAGTTCCGCTTCTGAGGCAGCAGCTGATTGTAAGAACAATTCCGAAGGCGCCCCGGACTAGCCAGGGCGCCTTCGTACGTTCAAAGAAAGAGGGAGAGGCTGTTCATTCTTGAGAGTTTTGATAGCACAAACTGACCGCAGGGAACAGACCTGCCAGCGT
Organism: Candidatus Acidiferrum sp.; assembly: GCA_049792735.1. GTDB lineage: Bacteria > Acidobacteriota > Terriglobia > Acidiferrales > UBA7541 > Acidiferrum. The sequence goes on along the minus strand of JBARBE010000218.1, from coordinate 2,655 downwards.
AGGCCGCTTGCGGCCACACAGCTTAGGGAAGAAGGAAATGCACGAAGCATTGCAGAAGGAAATCGCCACTTATGAGAAGCGCACGCCGAGATCTGCGGACGCTTATAAGCGCGCTTTGCAGCGTATCCCGCTAGGGGTGGCCAGCAATTACCGGCACTACGAGCCCTATCCGCTCTTCGTGAAGGACGGCAAGGGAAGCAAAATTCACGACGTTGATGGAAATGAATACATCGATCACAACTTGTGTTTCGGCGCGCTGATGGCCGGGCACTGCCATCCAGAGGTGGTGAAGGCTGTCGAACAAAAACTGCGTGAAGGAACGACGTTCGGCATGCCGCACGATATGGAATGGGAGCTTGCGGAGGAAATCTGCAAACGTTATCCGGTGGAGATGGTGCGCTTCGGTTCAAGCGGCACGGAAGCGACGATGCACGCCTGCCGCATCGCTCGCGCCGCCACGGGCCGCGACAAAATCCTGAAGTTTGAAGGCGCATACCACGGACTGCATGACACCGCGCTCGTCAGCGTCAAGCCCAAGGCCGAAGAGTATGGCGATCCCGACGCGCCAAATTCTGTTCCCGGCGGGGGAGGCGTGCCCAAAGCATCGCTCGCGAATGTCGTTGTCGCGTCGTTCAATAATCTTGGTAGCGTCGAGCGCCGGTTCCGCGAGAATCCAGGTCAGATCGCCGCGATTATTCTCGAACCCATCCTCATGAACGTTGGGTTGTGCATGCCGCAGCCCGGTTTTCTGGAAGGCTTGCGCGATATCGCCACAAAGAATGGCGCGTTGCTCATCTTCGATGAAGTAAAAACGGGCGCGAAGCTCGCGTGGGGTGGTGCGAGTGAGTATTTCGGCGTGAAGCCGGACATGATCTGTCTGGCGAAATCCATTGGCGGCGGTTTGCCTCTCGCGGCGTTTGGCGCGAGCCGTGCCGTCATGGATTTGATCGCGCAGCACAAAGTTTTTCACGGAGGTACTTACAACACGAACCGCGTGTCTATGGCTGCAGGGCTTGCCACCTTCCGCGAAGTCCTCTCGCGTGAGAACTACGCCCACGTAGGTTCGCTCAGCAAAAAGCTCGCCGAAGGCTATCGCGCCATCGTAAAGAAATCTGGTTTGCGGGCCTACGTCGCAAGCGCAGGTGTAAACGGCGCGCTGATGCTTTATCCACAGGAAATTCGCAATTATCGCGACTGGACGAAAATCGATATCGATCTTTGGCGCCACTACTGGTTCGCCATGGTCAATCGCGGCGTGCTAGCGCAGCCGTATTGGTGGGACGAGCAGTGGACCATCTCGGTCCAGCACACCGAAGCCGACATCGACAAGCATCTCGCCGTTTTCGAGGAAGTCGCGCCCGCACTTGCCAAAGCGCAAGAAGAGCGCGGCGCGGCTTTTGTAGGCGCCGCGGGCCACTGATCTTAGGAGGTCGCGACTTTGCAGAACGAGGCCGCCATTGCGTCCCCCGTGCCCGCGGCTCAAGACGCGCCTCAACTGCGCCGCGTCTTGGGACGCCTGGACCTCGTTCTGCTTTTCGTTGTTGCCGTATTTAACCTAAACGTCGTCCCCTCGATTGCCGCTAACGGCGGCGTGACCGTCTGGCTCTGGATCATTTCATTGGCTTTATTTTTCTGGCCGCAGGGCATCGCGGTGATCGAGCTGGCCCATCGCTATCCCGGCGAAGGCGGTGTCTATCTTTGGGCCAAGGAAGTCTTTGGCGACTTCCACGGTTTTCTTTCCGGCTGGTGCTACTGGACGAACAACATGATGTACGTCCCAACGGTCATGCTGTACTTCGTCGGAGTATCCGTATTTGCGCTTGGTTCCGGGCACGAGTCGCTTGGAGACAATAAAACATTTGCGCTGACCGCCTCGCTTCTCCTGTTAATCGTTCTCGTCATGCTGAACATCGTCGGCCTCGGCGTCGGCAAGTGGATCAACAACTTCGGCGCCATCGGCACGGGCATCGCTGCCGCGGTCTTGATCGGACTGGGTGTCATTGTGTGGCTGCGTTTCGGCACAACCGTTAGCTGGGCGGACTTTCGGATTCCACCCAATCCAAAATTCGTCCTCAATTCTTTCGGCGTGATATGTTTCGGATTGGTGGGGCTCGAGCTCGCTTCTGTCATGGGCGATGAGATAGAGAATCCTCGAAAAAATCTGCCAGGGGCCGTCGCCTGGGGAGGGGTTCTTTCCGGCGCGCTTTACATTGGCGCGACGCTGACACTGCTCATTGCGATCAACAAAGGCGACATCAACGTGCTGCAAGGCATTGTCCAAGCGGTGAGCCATATGGCCGGCCGCGTGGGAGTCTTATGGGTCGTCGCACCGTTTGCGCTGATGTTGAGCTTGTCGATTGCGGGCATTGCGTCCGCCTGGCTCGGCGGCTCGGCGCGAATTCCATTCGTCGCGGGCCTGGATTCTTACATGCCATCGTGGCTCGGAAAGGTGCACCCAAGATACCATACGCCTTATGCCGCGCTGATCGTGCATGCGGCGGTGTCCATGGTGCTGGTGGTGCTGAACTTCAGCGGTTGGTGGATCTGGAATAAAATGATTGGGCTGTCGTTCGTGGGGCACATCCTGCGAGCTTCCGGATTTGTCGTGGCCAATCTCTCGGCGAATGAAACTGGCGTGCAGGAAACTTTCCAGAA
>JBARBE010000217.1:0-25336 GCA_049792735.1 Candidatus Acidiferrum sp. | reverse complement strand
GGGAACCCGCACGATGCGCCGCCGCCGCGGCATTGGGCGGAGAGTTGGAGCATTCCGCAGCCGGACTTGATTTTGAAAATGCCTAAGGCGGTGCCGATTCCCGCGAGCGGGGACGTTGAATATACGTACGAGATTGTGCCGACGGGATTCAGGACGGGTAGTTGGATTCGGTCCGTGGAGATTCTTCCCTTGATGCGCGCGAACGTGCATCACGCGGTCGTATATGTGCGGCCACCGGATTCGAAGTGGATGCAGCACGCGCCGATCGGAGTTCCCTTCACGGCGTCTACGCTGACAGATCCTGACGATCGTCGTGGGGCGAATTGGACGGACAGCGATGTTCTGCTTGTATATGCGCCGGGGAGTTCGCCGGATGATTGGCCGGAAACGATGGCGAAATTCATTCCGGCCGGATCCGACCTGGTTTTTCAGATGCACTACACAACCAATGGTCATGCGGGAAACGACCGGACGAGCGTGGGATTGATTTTCTCGAAGCATACTCCGGCGCAGCGCGTGTTGACGCTGCAACTGACGAACGATCACTTTGTGATTCCGCCGGGAGTGCCGGATTATCGGGTGGAGGCAGACGGGACGTTGCCGAACGATGCGCTACTGCTTAGTTTTTTTCCGCACATGCACCTGCGCGGAAAAGAATTTCAGTACAACATCATTCACAAACCGACGGGTCCAAACGAAAGGCCGGACCAGGAAATTGAACCGCTGCTGGATGTCCATTATCATTTTCACTGGCAGATGAGCTATCGGCTGGCGAAGCCGCGATTGCTCAAGGCAGGTACGGAGCTGCAAGCTGTCGCATGGTTCGACAATTCGCGCGACAACCCGCACAACCCGGACCCTGACGCCGCGGTGCGCTGGGGAGAGCAGACATACGACGAGATGATGGTGGGCTTTTTCGACGTGGCCGTCCCAGCTGGCATGGACAAGCAAAGCTATTTTATCCGGCATTGAGACACGATCGCCGGAGGTTCTAGAAAAGCAGGAGCAACCATGGAAATCCGCAGCGAATACGTGGAATTGAGTGTGAACGATGGCACGACGATGCGCGCGTGGGTGGCGCGGCCCAAGGAGGAAGGCGCGCATGCTGGATTGCTGGTCTTCCAGGAAGCCTTCGGCGTGAACGCGCATATTCGAGATGTCGCAGGGCGCTTTGCGCGGGAAGGATTTGTAGCCGTGGCGCCCGAGTTGTTTCATCGCACCGGGGCTGGATTTGATGGGCGCTACGATGATTTCCCCAGCGTTATGCCGCACATGAAGGCGCTGAACGATGCATCGATGGCGGCGGACCACCGCGCTGCATTCGACTGGCTGCGAGGAGCGATAGGCCCGCAGCCGCCAATCTCGGCGATCGGGTATTGCATGGGAGGGCGCGCGGCGTTTCTTGCGGCCGTCACACTACCGCTAGCGGCCGCGATTTCCTACTATGGCGGTGGGATCGCGCCAAATGCAACCAATCCGGGATTGCTCGGCCGTGCCAGCGGAATCCAATCGCGACTGTTGTTTTTCTGGGGCGGACGGGACAAGCACATCCCGCCAGAACAGGTGCGCGCGGTGACGGATGCGTTGCGCGCCACGGGGAAAAACTTCGTAAACGTGGAAATTTCCAACGCCGACCACGCCTTCTTCTGCGACGCCCGCGCTAGCTACAGCCCATCGGCGGCACTGCTGGCGTGGCCGCTGACGCTGGCGTTCCTCAAGGCGCAATCGGCTTAAGCGGAATCCTGAAAGTACGCAAAAAGGAGTCGGCCGGAACAGAAACGCGCCGGCTGTCCATTCGGGCAATCCCACCTGCCCCAAAGGCGGATATGCGCAACCGCTATTTGCTGTTTAACCACCGCAAGGAGCGGCGGCCTTCCGCGTTCTAATTACTGTGCTAGATTTTGAGATTGGCGAGAATGGCGCGAAAAAACCCGTGAGCCCACAGACACAATACGATCCGAACCATCCGAAGATAAAGCGCGTGGAAGTGTATTGGCATACGGTGACGTACAAGACCGTGGCCTTATACGTCGTTTTAATAGCGGTGATTCTCGTCGCGGCGCTCTATCTCCTCAACCCGAATATCTATACAGAAGCGTATGACCGGTTTGCCAAGTCCATCACGAGCGACAGCGATGCGCCGGCTATCACGCAGACGCAGGCCAGATTCGTCAACCTCGACGGAAAAGTGCAGGTGAAGAAAGTAAATTCGGTGAATTGGGTGGATGCGGATTTTCACACCACGCTGGACAAGGGCGATCAAATCCAGACATCGTCGGATGGAGCAGCGCGCATCACCTTTGCCGACGGCACGACGTACACCGTAAAGTCGGGGACCTTTATCACAGTGGAAGAAAATTCAATGGGGCGGGAAAAGCCTTCCAGTTCGGGAGTGCGCATCACCACGGGCCAGGTGGATCTGCGTACGCCGAATTGGTCCTCGCCGGATTCGAAAGCTGCGGTTAGCGTCGAGGACACGACCGCCCAGGTGCACTCGAACAGCCATGCGGACGTGACCGCCGACCCGGAACATAAGGAAGACCAGATCGTGGTCACAAGTGGAAGCGCGGAAGTACAGCGCGGCCAGGAAAAGGTGGAGATTGGGCAGTACCAGAAGGCAGTTTTTTCCACGGCCGGCCCAATTACGAAGTCCGATGTGCTTGCGCCTCCGGATTTGGTTTTGCCGCGCAACTTCGAGCCGCTGATCGTTGAGAATCCGAAAACGGCAGCCGTTCATTTCGAGTGGAAGGCCGTGCCACAGGCAGTCTCCTACACACTACGAGTCAGCGCGACAGCGATGTTCACAAAAACGGTGAAGGAGATTCCCGGGATCACGGGGACGACCGCGGAAGTCTCCGGCCTGGATGCCGGCGATTATTTCTGGACAGTCACCGCGTCCGACGCAAAAAAAGAAACGAGCGGGGGCAGCGAATCGTTCCGATTCACGCTCGTGGCCCAGGGAAAAACCCAGGAAATGTTGCTGGAGATTACGGGAACGCAGATTCACGGACGCGTCGTGGAAATTATCGGCAAGACGGAACCAGGCGCTGCGCTGCTGGTGAACGGGCAACCGGTTCCCATTATTGCGCCGGATGGAACCTTCCGGCACTTTACCGAGCCACTGGAGCCCGGCCAGCATACTATCGTCATCATCGGTGAAAATCGCCGGGGAGGCACGGGACATCAGTCGGTGACGATCGTTGTTCCCAAATAAAAGTTTCGAGCGAAGATCGCTTTTTGATCTCGGAAGAAAAAAGAGGCAGGCGCGACTTTGCGCCCGGCGGCAAGTCCGGAGACAATGGTCTAGTTGGCCGCGCAGCGGTAGAACGAACCGTCAAACTGTTTTGCAGTTCGTAGCCGGCTGGATGGCGTATAGGTTTTCTCTTTGGGGGCGGGGGGAATGAATAAGAACGGTTACAACCTGAGGTCGGTGTTCAGTTTGTTTTCTTCCGACCTGGCCATTGATCTGGGAACGGCGAACACGCTGGTGTTCTCAGCAGGCAAGGGCATCGTGGTGAATGAGCCCTCGATCGTGGCGATCAATAAATCCAGCGGCGAAGTGGTGGCTGTCGGCCGCGAAGCCAAAGAGATGCTCGGCCGCACGCCGGGCAACGTGGTTGCCATCAAGCCGATGAAGGACGGGGTCATCGCGGACTTCAAGGTCACCGAGAAAATGCTGACGTATTTTATTCAGAAGGCGCACAACCGGCGCGTGCTGGTGCATCCGCGCATCGTCATCGGAGTGCCGAGCGAAATTACGCCGGTGGAAAAACGAGCGGTGCAGGACTCCGCGTATCGCGCGCGTGCCAGCGAAGTTTATCTGGTGGAGCAAGCCATGGCGGCGGCCATAGGAGCGGGCCTGCCGATCGAAGAGCCTTCCGGCAACATGGTCGTCGACATCGGCGGCGGGACGACGGACATTGCGGTCATCTCCATGAGCGGCATCGTTTACTCGCGCTCCGTGCGCGTCGCCGGGAATGAGATGGACGAAGCGGTGATGCAGTACTTAAAACGCAAATACAACTTGCTGGTTGGCGAGCGCACCGCGGAACAAATCAAGATGGAAATCGGCTCGGCGTATCCGCTGGAAAAGCCGCTGACGATGGAAGTGAAGGGCCGCAACTTGATTGAAGGAGTGCCGCGGACTGTGACGATCGACGACAGCGAAATTCGCGAGGCACTCAGCGAATGCGTCGCGACTATTTTGAATGCCGTACGAGTGGCTTTGGAACGCACACCTCCGGAACTCTCCGCCGACATCAGCGACCGCGGCATCGTGCTGACCGGCGGCGGCGCGCTGCTGAAGAATCTGGACAAGCGCATCCGCGAGGAAACTGGCCTTCCGGTTTCCATTGCCGACGACCCGCTGGCCTCCGTGGTGCTGGGCACCGGCAAAATGTTGAGCGATTTCCGGCTGTTACGCCAGGTTTGCATCGACTAACGAGCTTTCCGGATTTGATGCCGTTGCAGAAATTTTCAATCGCACAGAGCAAGGTCTGTGCAACTGGATTCCATGGTCGCCATCCCCTCCCGTCATAGATCGCTATTCCTGCTTGGAGGCGTTGTGCTTCTGCAGGTGCTTCTGCTGGCCGTGCAGATCAAGCGCGACTCGCAGGGCCGGCTGATCCGGGTGTGGACGGTCGGCGCAGTGTCGCCCTTCGAACGAGCGGGCGCGCACGGTATCAGTAGCATTCGCGAGGTTTGGAACCATTATTTCGCGTTGCAAAACACTTCCCGGGAAAACGAAGAATTGAAGCGCGAAAATGACGCGCTGAAACTGCAAATCACGCAACTCCAGGGCAAAGCTTCTGAAGCAGACCGGCTTGCCGTACTGTTGAAATTCCGCCAAACGAATGTGGACGTACCGATGGTCAGCGCCCGGGTGATTGGCGGAGGCGCGGACTCCGCCAGCCAGACTATCTACCTGGACCGTGGCGAGCGCGATGGCATCAAACGCAACATGGGCGTGATCACGCCGGACGGTGTCGTCGGCAAAGTGATCGAATCCTATAAGGACACCGCGCAGGTGCTCCTCCTGACCGACAAAGACAGCGGCGTTGGCGCGATGCTGGTTGACTCGCGAATTCAGAGCCCGGTCGGCGGCACGGGCGATCCGCTGCTGGTCATGAAATATATTCCCAACGATGACAGTGTGAATTCGGGCGAGCGCGTCGTGACGAGCGGCATGGATCGCATCTTTCCGCCCGACTTGCCTGTCGGCACCATCGCGGACATTAAGCCAGGGAATCCCTTCAAGCAGATCCATGTGCGGCCGGCCGCGAATCTGCAGCGGCTCGAAGAAGTGTTCGTCCTCATGACCATGAGGCCGCTGGAAAACAAGCAAGACTCAGGTGCGCCCAATGCGGATGCACCGGCGGCAGCTCCTTCCGCTTCAACAGCCAAACCGGGTTTGCCCGAGAAACCATGAACGACGCATTCGACATTCGCGGCAGCGAATTGCACATTGAAGTGCATAAGTTCCGCGCCGGAGCCATCGTTTTGGCTGCGGCATTTGCTCTCGTATTGCAGGCATTTCTTCCCATTTATTTCCCGAAGGCCGGCATACTGGACCTGCCGCTGCTCATCACCATTTATTTTGGATTGAGCCGCAGAAATCCTTCCACTGGATTGCTTCTCGGAATGGTTATCGGCATCCTGCAAGACAGTCTGAGCGGCCCTACTGTTCCCCTCGGCCTCTATGGCATCGCGAAAACAGTGATCGGATATTTGGCGTCCTCGATTGGCGCGAGGCTGGATACCGAGCATCCCGCGGCGCGCTTTGCCTTGACCACCGCCTTTTTCGTCGTTCATCAAGGAATTGTTGCTCTGACGCAGCGGCTGCTTCTTTCTCAGTCTGAGCGCTGGTTTAACTGGCATCTTGGCACGGCCGCGCTCATTAACGCCGTTGTCGCGGTGTTCCTTTTCATGCTTCTCGATCGCCTTCGCAAACCCTCTTAACCCTCACGCACCCAACAGAAATTCTTTGAAGTCTTCGTAGACACTGGACATCGGCAACGACAGCTTGTCACGCTTCAAATAGGCGGCGAGGCGATCGGGCAAGGGCGGCGCTGCGCCTATCGCACGCTTCACGACGTCGGCGAATTTTGCAGGGTGTGCCGTAGCCAGCACCAATCCCTGTGCGGGCTCGGAATGCTCGCGCTTGTAGGCCTCCCAGCCCAGAATGCCAACGGCGGTGTGCGGATCGGCAATATAGCCAAAGCGGTCGTGGATGGATTTCATCTCTTGGAGCGTCTCGTCGTCCGTTGCGGCATGGCCCCAAATTTCGCGGCGGAAATATTCGAGCCGCCCGCGGCACAAATCCAATAGGCGAGGAAAATTATTCGGATTGCCGACGTCCATGGCGTTCGAAAAGGTTTGCGTCGCCGGGCGTGGATGAAATTCTCCAGACCGCAAATATTCGGGCACGGCGTCGTTCGCGTTAGTGGATGCAACAAACATCGCCACCGGCAAGCCGATGCGTTTGGCGAAAATTCCCGCCGTCAAATTCCCAAAATTCCCGCTCGGGACGGACACAATCAGCGGCACGGAGGCCACAGGCAACTGCCGGTACGCGGCCACGTGATAAAACATTTGCGGAAGGAGCCGCCCGATATTGATCGAATTCGCCGACGTGAGAAACGCGCGCTTGTTCAATTCAACGTCAGAAAACGCCTGCTTCACGAGCCGCTGGCAATCGTCGAAACTGCCCGCGATTTCGAGTGCGGTGATATTTTCACCCAGCGTCGTGAACTGTTTTTCCTGGGCTTCACTGATGCGCTTCGAAGGATACAGAATCACTACGCGAATCCCCGGAACGCCAAGGAATCCGTGCGCCACGGCGCTTCCCGTGTCGCCGGAGGTCGCCACGAGAACGGTCAACGGCCGCGTTTCTCCACGTACGAAGTAGCCCATCAGCCGCGCCATGAATCGCGCGCCAAAATCCTTGAACGCCAGCGTGGGGCCGTGGAACAACTCGAGAATGTGCAGGCCCGGCGAGAGCGAAACCAGCTTCACCGGAAAATTGATCGCTTCAGCTACGATTTGCCAAAGCACTTCTTCCGGCACATCTGGGGTAGCGAAAGGGCGCACCACGCGAAAGCAAACTTCCGTGAATGGCAGCCTGCGAAACTCTTCGAGATCCTGCGGAGAACGCCGCGCGATTTCGGCCGGCATGTACAGCCCGCCGTCAGGCGCCAGACCGCGCAGAACTGCTCCGCGCAGAGAAGTCAGTGGCGCTTTGCGGCTGGTGCTCCGGTATCTCACCGGGAGCGCTCCATTTGGGTACGAATTTTCCCAAGAAACGCGGCCGTGTCAAATGTAGGATCGCGCAGCTCAGCCACCTGCAGGGTACAGTGAGCCAACGCTTCGTAACTCTGCCGCCGCGCGGCGATGAGCGTGGGATAGCAGCGAGCGACGGTCTCTCGCGCCGTTTCGCTCTTCTTCGCCTGGAAAGCCCCGCGCCACAACACCGGCTTGGGATCACCTAAGTAGCGCTCGATCAAAAGCTGCTGCTCTTCCGCCGAGGCCGCGAGATAAACGACGGTCATCCGCCGCCGCATCCGCAAAAGCAAATTATTCCCGGTATAGATCACGCTGCCCGTAGTGTCCAACACGAGTGGTTTGTCCGGCTCACGCTCTAATCCCGTGAGGACTTCACCCAAGGTGTGGATTTCTTCTTCAAGGTACTGCGCCTCTCGCTCCGCATATTTCTCGTTGTCCGGCCAGCCCATCCACGCCGCCACACCGTTGATTCCCGAATAGCCGCCCGCCGCCAGTCGCGACGCTAGTTTTTCCTCGATGCGGTCGTCGCAGGAAATAGCCGTCCAGCCCTCGGCCGCCAACTTTTTCGTCCAAAAGGATTTTCCAGCGCCAGACATCCCGACAAGAGCCAAACGCGGTGGCAAGGAGGGTTCGCTTTGCATGAGAACAGTCCAAGTACGATAACGCGTGCCGCATCCACCGGGCAAGCCGCGAGACTGACGTCATCGAGCAGCAAGGCAAGCTGTTGTAGCAAGTGCCGTCTAGCAAGTGTTACGATACGGCGAAATGAAAATTCTAATGAAGACCTTTCTGTGTACCACTGCATTTTTGTTGCTAAGTATCCTCGCCGCATCGCCGTGCATGGCGCAGACCACGCCCGTTTTCCGTCTCGATGGCGGCAAGACCACGTATGCGTTCGGCGTGAACGAGCGCGGCGAGTTGCAGCCGCTCTATTGGGGTGGGCGCGTGGGCGCGCACGACAGCATTCCTACTGCACATTCTCTCCGGGAGTGGGCCTCTTTCGATTCGCCCTATACCACGACGCCACAGGAGTATGCGAGTTGGGGCGCGGGGCTATATACGGAACCTGCGCTAAAGGTAACTTTCGCCGACGGCAACCGCGATCTCGTGGTTCACTTTGTCAGCGCTACACCGAAAACTCCGCAAGCAATCGATGTACTCCTAAAGGATATTTCGCGCGAGATTTATGTGACCCTTCACTACTCGATGGACGCGGACACCGGCATTCTGGCGCGCTCTGCCGAAATCGAAAATCGTGAGAAGCAGCCGGTGGTCATCGAGCAGGCTGCCGCCGCGCAATGGACCTTGCCCCCCGCACGCTACACACTCAGCTATCTGACAGGCCGCTGGGCCGGCGAATGGACGCTGAACCAGGAGCCGATTCTCGGCGGCGCCCGGGTCATCGAAAGCCGGCGCGGAACCACCGGGCATCAAGCCAATCCGTGGTTTGCGATTTCCCGCGACGATAGCCACGCATCCGTGGGACCGTTTGCCGCCGGCGAAGAGCACGGCGAAGTTTGGTTTGGCGCGCTGGCGTGGTCCGGCTCCTGGCGCATTACGGTGGAACACACGCAACTCGATGCGGTGCGTGTGACGGGCGGCTTCAATCCTTTTGACTTTGGCTATCTACTCAAGCCCGGAGAACATCTCGAGACGCCGGTTTTCTACGGTGGCTATTCCGATCACGGCCTCGGCGGGGCCTCGCGCCTGCTGCATCGCTTTGAAATTGCGAAAATCCTGCCCCACGCGCCCGATCCCAAGCCGCGTCCCGTGATTTATAATTCGTGGGAAGCCACTGAGTTTAACGTCAACGAAGCCGGACAAATGGCGCTCGCCGAAAAAGCCGCGTCGATCGGCGTGGACCGCTTTGTGATGGACGACGGCTGGTTCGGCCAGCGCAAGGACGATCACGCCGGGCTAGGCGACTGGTACGTCAATAAAGAGAAGTTTCCTAGCGGTCTGAAGCCCCTCATCGACAAAGTGCATTCCCTCGGCATGGATTTTGGCTTGTGGGTCGAGCCTGAAATGGTCAATCCTGATTCGGATCTCTATCGCAAGCATCCTGACTGGGTCTTGAATTTCCCCGGCCGTCCTCGCTCGGAATCGCGCAACCAGCTTGTGCTCAATCTGGCTCGCCCCGATGTCCGCGACTATGTCGAGGGATTTCTGGATAAGCTGCTCACCGAAAACGACATCGCGTTTCTGAAGTGGGATTACAACCGCAACTGGTCGGAGCCGGGCTGGGATCAGGTTCCCGTCGATGAGCAAAAGCGCGTCTACGTGGCATTCATCCGCAATCTCTATTCAATTCTCGCCGAGCTGCGCCAGAAGCATCCCAAAATCGAAATCGAAAGCTGTTCGGGCGGCGGCGGTCGCGTCGATCTCGGCATTTTGCGTTACGCCGATGAGGTCTGGCCCTCGGACAACACCGATCCGTTTGACCGGCTTTCCATGCAGGACGGCTTCACCTATGCCTACACGCCGCAAATCATGATGGCTTGGGTCACGGACTCGCCGCACTGGCTCAACAATAAGCGCACCACTTCTCTCGCCTACCGCATGCTCAGCTCCATGCAGGGCTCCCTGGGCATCGGCGCCAATCTGAATCATTGGACCCCGGAGGACTTTTCCACCGCTAAGCGCCTGATCGCCGCGTATCACGCTGTGCAGCGGACAATTGTGCAAGGCGATCTATATCGGCTCATTAGTCCGCGCGACGGCAGCGAATTTTCCTCCACCGAGACGGTCTCAGGCGATAAGAGTCAGGCGGTCGTTTTTGCCTTCGCGAATGCCACGCAGGAAGGCCGCGGTTTTCCCTTGCTGGAACTCGAAGGCCTCGATCCAGCCGCCGAATACAAGCTCGGTTGGATCGAAGGTAAAGCCGACCCGTCGACTCCGGAAACTGCCTCAGGCGCGTGGTGGATGAGCCATGGAATCCAGCTCGACCTGCGCGGCGATTTCCAGGCTGCGGCCTTCCGGTTGAATCGCCAGTAAGCCACCAAAAAGGTCCGAGGGCTCGGTTCGTCCTCGCGCTAGAATTTTTCTCGCGGGCCGCAAGATTTGTTGGAACATTTCCCTCCCCTAAACGTCTTATGGATAAGTAGGGGAACCCTCGTCATGAAAGAAAAAAGAGAAGATCCGGGAGATTTGCTCCAGGGAACCTTGGACTTGCTGATTTTGAAGGCTTTAGCCCGCGGAGCCATGCACGGCTACGGCGTCGCCGAGTGGATTCACCAGACCTCTGATGACGTACTCAAGGTCGAAGAAGGCGCTCTTTACCCCGCCCTGCACCGCCTCGAGCTGCGCGGTTTGCTCTCTTCCGAATGGGGTGCTTCGGACAACAATCGCCGCGCCAAGTTTTATTCGCTTACGGCCGCGGGCCGAAAGCAGTTGGCGCAAGAGACCGAATTCTGGCGGCGCATGTCCGGTGCCGTCGCGAGAATTCTCCAAACGGCTTAGCCCGCACAGGGAGGCACGATGTTTTCCGAGTGGCGAAAACAAATTTGGTTGCGATTCAAAGCGCTCTTTCTGCGCGAAAAGCTCGATCGCGATCTGGAAAAGGAACTCGCATTTCACTTAGCCATGCGCGAAGAAAAGAATCTCTCCATCGGGATGAAAGCGAGCGAGGCTCGCCACTCCGCCTGCCGCCAATTCGGCAACGAAACAAGTTTGAAAGAAAGGACGCGGGAAATGTGGACCTTTGTGTCGCTCGAATCGTTCTGGCAAGACCTCCGCTATTCCGTTCGCATGCTCCGCAAGAATCCCGCCTTCACTTCGGTTGCAGTGCTCACGCTCGCTCTCGGCATTGGCGCGAATACAGCCATCTTCAGTGTCATCGACGGCGTCCTTCTCGCTCCTCTTCCTTACAAGGATCCCCAGCAACTCGTCACGGCAAAACAGAACGACTCCCTTCTAAACATCCTCGACATCCAGCGCCACATGCGTGCCTTCTCACAAATCGGCGCCATCAGTCTCGATCAAATGGATTACATCAGCGGCGCGGAACCGATCCAGGTGGACGTCGCTTACGTTAACTCCGGCTTTCTCGAGATTCTTGGCGTCCCCCCTTTCCTCGGCCGCCTTATCTCGGCCGAAGAGGACGTCAAAGGCGGTCCTCGCGTCATCGTTGTCAGCTATCAATTTTGGCAGGACTTTCTCAACAGTGATCCGCAAGCTCTCGGCAAAACCATCACGCTCAGCAATAACGACTACACCGTCATCAGCGTGATGCCAGCCAATTTCGCGCCTCCGCGCGAGCACCCCGCAGTCTTCGTCTCCCTCTGGGCTGGTTATCCCGAAGCCGCGATCTACCGCGGCGTTCATTTCATGCATACCTACTGGCGTTTGAAACCCGGCGTCACACTTGCGCAAGCTCAGCTGGACATCTCCGTCATTGATCGTTACCTCGCGGAACATTATCCCGACCACGAAAAGACTCGGAATACTATTCTTGTTCCTCTCCACCAATATTTGGTGGGCGATACCCAAACGGCCCTGCTCGTTCTCTTCGGGGCCGTCGGTTTCGTTCTCCTGATTGCCTGTGCCAATTTTGCCGGCCTTCTCGTGGCCCGCAACGTCGCACGCCGCCAGGAACTTGTGATTCGCGCCGCTCTCGGTGCAGCCAAGGCGCGGCTCATTCGTCAGGCGCTCGTCGAGAGCGTGCTCTTGGCGCTTCTCGGCGGCCTTGCTGGCCTTCTTCTTGCCAACGCCGCCACCAGCCTTCTCCTCTCTCTCAAGCCCGCCGCTCTCGATCGCTTCACGGGCATTCACATCGATGCCCGCGTGCTTTTTTTCGCCTTGGGCGTCTCGGTATTGACCGGTGTCATCTTCGGAATCGCCCCAGCGTGGTCCGCCTCGCGCGCTGATTTCGCCGAATCGCTCAAGGAGGGCGGCCGCGGCGCGATCGCCGGCCCTTCTGGCCATTTTCTGCGAAAACTCCTCGTCACCGTCGAAATCGCTCTAGCCCTGGTTCTCCTCGTAGGTGCTGGACTGCTCATCAAGGGCTTCTCTCGCTTGCGCGCGGTGAATCCCGGATTCAATCCTCAAAATATAATGACCATGCATCTGCAGCTGCCTGCCGCGCGCTACGCCGAAATTCCTCGCCAAACACAGTTCCGTCGCCAGGTGCTCGATCGTCTGAATTCCCTTCCCGGCGTAGAGGCCGCCATGATCTCGGACATTCCATTTGGCGATGAATATCTGGACCACAAGCTCGTTATCGATGGCCGTCCGCCTCTCCCCGTCGGGACGGAACCCGTCGTGCAAACCCTTTCGGTAATGGGCGATTACTTCCATGTCATGCAGATTCCCGTTCATGACGGCCGCGGCTTCTCGGATATGGATCGCGAAGGTCAGCCCCTCGTTGCCGTCGTCAACCAGGAATTTGTGAAGACTTTTTTCCCTCACGAAAATCCCCTAGGCGCGCGGATTGATTGGGCGCTCTCGACTCCGCCGCGCAAGTGGATGACCATCGTCGGCGTCGTTCAGGATGTCAAATACGGAGCGCTCAGTCAGCCCTCCGAGCCTACCGTCTACTCGCCCTTCTCCCAGTCCGATGAATCCTGGCGCCGCTGGATGACCCTCGCCATCCGAACCTCCGGCCGATCGAGTGGAATTGTTGGCGAAGCAAAGAAAGCGGTATGGAGCGTGGACAATCAAATTCCGCTCAGCCACATCGAGTCCATGTCCGATCTGATCGGCGTCTCGCTCGCTCAGCAGCGCTTCAATATGTTGCTCCTTGGTCTCTTCTCCGCGCTCGCGCTCGTTCTTGCCGCCGTGGGAATCTATGGCTTGATGGCCTACGCTGTCAGCCAGCGCACCCACGAAATCGGCGTGCGCGTCGCCGTCGGCGCGCAGCAGCGGGATGTGCTCGGACTCATCGTCGGCGACGGTGTAAAACTCGCACTCCTTGGCATCGCCATCGGGGTAGCCGCCGCCCTCGTCCTCACTCGCCTCATGGCTAGCTTGCTCTTTGAAGTCACGCCGACAGATCCCGCGACGTTCGCAGCAGTGTCCATCCTGCTGGCCTCCGTCGCCCTGGTCGCGTGCTACATTCCCGCGCGTCGCGCCTCCCGCGTCGATCCCATGGTCGCCCTGCGCTACGAGTAATCGTTGGGGCTGGGCTCGCCCGCCCCGCTGGATTTTCGTCCGGCGTCTGTTTACGCCGCGGCTCCCTCGCAGGTGCCCAACAGGTATTGCCTAAGCAACTGTCCTTCCGGACGGCTTGCGGCCCTTACTCCCAGGTGCTAGCTTTAAATTGACCTTGCTGCCTTGCTCCAGCACTCGATGCAGCATGAGTCCGGCAGTGATTCGGGAGCTCCCGGAAAATTTTTCGAATTTTTTCGAGAAAAGTTTTCGACGGACATTTCGGAACCCACGCTGAAGATTTTTTCGTGACGCGAGCATGTCCCGGTCTCTCGCGGGATGGGCGAAGAACAGCCCTGAGGACCGCGCCGTCGGTTTGACGGCCTCAACAAAAAAGACTCGCGCGCGGGGTTTTCGTGTCGTACTGGTTTCGCAACGACAATCGTTTGCCGCAGGCCCGTTTGGCCATCGCCTCCTACGTCATCGTGGGCATGGTCGGCTTGTTGCTTGTCGGCTTCTGGAAACTCCAGGTCGTCGACTCCGATAAATATTCACAAATGGCCGAGCGCAACCGCGTTCGCGCCATTCCCATCATCGCCCCGCGTGGCCGCATGTTGGATCGCGACGGCCGCGTTCTCGTCGACAACTATCCATCCTTCAGCGTGCTTCTCCTCCGCGATGATCCCGCTCTCATCGACAAAAATCTCCCCGCCATCTCCGATGGCCTGGGCATCCCCCTCGGCGATCTAAAGGACCAGCTCGAAAGCACCAAGAATCTTCCGAAATTCCAGCCCATCGTCATCAAGCCGGAAGCGACCAACGCCGACGTTGCCTTTATCGAATCGCATCGCTCCGATATTCCATTGCTCGAAATGCTCATGGTCCAGCGGCGCCGCTATCTCCCAGGCGGTTTCATGGCCCACGCCAGCGGGTACGTCGGCGAAGTCAGCGAGCAGGAAATCGAAGCCAGCAATGGCAAGCTTCGCCCCGGCGACCTTGCCGGAAAATCCGGCCTCGAACGCCAGTACAACAGCATCCTCACCGGCACTGACGGCATGCGCCGCGTCATCGTCAATAGCGTCGGCAAAGAAGTGAAAGACTTAGGCCAGCTCACTGAGCAGGAGCCCATCCCCGGCAAGCAAATTCAACTCACTATCGATTACGATTTGCAGCAGGTCGCCGAACAATCGCTCGGAGAGCGCCCCGGCGCCGTCGTCGCTCTCGATCCGCGCACGGGCGAAGTCCTCGCCATGGTCAGCCGCCCCACCCCCGATCCCAATGATTTCGCCGTCCGCATTTCCCCGGAAGAATGGAAAAAGCTGAACGACGACCCGATGCACCCTCTTTTGAACCGCGCGATTCAGGCCCAGCTCGCTCCCGGCTCCGTCTTCAAAATCATCATGGCCACTGCCATGCTCCAAGATCACGTGCCGCCTGAAAACTTCACCGCCTTCTGCCCCGGATATGCCACCTTTTACGGCCGCGAATTCAAGTGCTGGCAATACGGCAAAAAGCCGCACGGTATAGTGGATTTGCATAAAGCCATCACGCAATCCTGCGACATCTTTTTCTATAACGTCGGCATGAGGCTCGGCATCGATCGCATCGCCTATTACGCCACTCATTTGGGCCTCGGCCACCGCACAGGCGTCGACCTGCCTTCCGAGGAGCCCGGTCTCGTTCCCTCCGAGGAGTGGGTCGAACGCGTCTTTCACCGCAAGTGGTATGCCGGCGAAACGATTTCCGTCTCCATCGGTCAAGGCGCTGTCACCGCAACTCCGCTTCAGCTGGCTCGTTCCATCGGCGGCATCGCCATGGGCGGAATTTTCAAGCAGCCTCATCTCATCAAGGACGCTCCAAACGTCGGCGAAGTAGTATTCCCTCTTACCGACTCGACGGTCGAGAAAGTAACTGATGGCATGTACGGCGTCGTCAACGAAGGCGGGGGCACCGCTGGCGCCCTCAAACTCACCGGAATTGAATTTTCCGGCAAGAGCGGCACCGCGCAAATTATCAATTACGACCTGCGCAGCCGCCTCGGAAAAACGAAAGAGTTTAAGGATAATTCCTGGTTCGTCGGCTATGCCCCGCGCCGCGACCCCGAAATCGTCGTCGCCGTGCTCGTCCAAGGCGGCGGCCACGGCAGCGAAGCCGCCGGCCCGGTCGTGCGCGACGTCATCAAGGCCTATTACGATAAGAAGGCCAAGAAAACACAAGGCCAGCTCACTGCCAGCGGCAAAGGTTATGATTCAGACCATGGCGCCGCTGCTGCCGCTGTTCTTGAAACACGGCCAGTCGTCAAACCGGTCGGCGCGTCCGTACCTGAAACTGCTCGCACCCTGAGCGATCCACCGCAGCGGTGAATGAAGATTTGGGCTGCATGTGAATTTGAAGCGGGAATATCGATCCGCTGAGGAAGACTAGGACTTGAAATGTTCGCTCTGACTTTTGACTTTCAACTTTCGACTTTCAACTTCCGATGAAAGACGCACCCGGAACTCGCGACTACGATTGGTGGCTGCTGGCCATCCTGGCTGCGATCTGTGCCCTCGGCGTGATTGAGATCTATTCCGCCACGCACGGCAGCTCCCTGGCCGGTATGCAGAACAAGCAGCTTCGCTGGCTGCTCGTCGGCTTCATCTTAATGTTCGCGCTCTCTCGCTTGGACTACCACCTGATCCTCGACCAAGCCCCCATCCTCTATCTCATCGGCATTGCCGCGCTGATAGCCGTACTCGCCTTCGGCCACACACGCTTCGGCGCCAAGCGCTGGATCCCCATCCTTGGTGAATTTCTCCAGGTGTCGGAATTGGTCAAATTGATTATAATCATCGTGTTGGCGCGCTTCTTTGCGGAGGTGCGCACCGATGAGCTCTCTCTCCAGGATTTGATTAAGGCGACGCTCATCGTCGGCGTGCCTCTAGCTTTAATCTTGAAGCAGCCCGATTTGGGCACGGCGCTCGTGCTGATGCCTTTGCTGGTTGTGGGCGCTTTTCTTGCCGGTTTGCAGTGGAAACATGCCGCTGCGATTACGCTCATCGGGCTCTTGATGCTTCCCGTCGCTTGGAAGGTTATGAAGCCCTACCAAAGGGAAAGAGTGACGTCGTTCATGCACCCTGAAGAGGATGCCAAGGGTTCCGGCTATCAAGTTCTGCAATCGAAGATCGCCGTCGGCTCTGGCGGCTTTTGGGGCAAGGGTTTTGGCAATGGCACGCAAAACCAGCTCGGCTATATTCCCGTCCGTTATTCCGACTTCATCATGTCGGCTTGGGCGGAAGAGCAGGGCTTCAAAGGCGTGCTACTTGCACTTGGGCTGTACATGGCTCTTCTGTTACGCTTAGTACAGAATGCTCAGCGCGCGAAAGACCGCGCCGGAATGTTTCTTGTAATGGGCGTTGCAGCAGCGCTTGGCTTTCATGTTTTGGTAAACGTGGCGATGGTCATCGGCGCTATGCCCGTGACTGGAATCCCGCTTCCTCTCATGAGTTACGGGGGTTCCGCTACGTTGTTTGTATTCCTGGCGATTGGTCTGGTTATGAATGTTCGGCTTCGCCGCTTCGTTAACTGAACTTGCCGCCAGTCCCGCGCAGGGTGTTTGCTTCGGCAAATCCCGCCGGGTCGGTAATGGTGGCCCCAGCAAGCTTGGGCCATAGGAACAAGGATCTTAGAGTGAGGACAGCATCGTCCGCCGTTGGCCAGGAGACACTCCGGCAACGGACCAGCCTCGCAAGCAAGAGGAATTTTCCCTCAGGCTTCGAACGTAAAGCCATCTCGATAGTCGTGTGGCCTGCGTGTGTCCCGGTGCAAACCGGGCCGGCCCCGTTTTCTCGGATCTCCGGCGCCCAAAACCCTGCGGCGATGCGTCCTGTCGGCCCTTTGCGGCCGCACAGAAAAGTGATTTCCGGCTCAGCCGGCGTCACCAACAGTCAGGAGTTTTCATGTCAAAAGAATTGGTTATCTCCGCGGCCTCCCATGAACGGCGGGTCGCGATTTTGGAAGAAGGTCAGCTAGTCGAGATTTACATCGAGCGCGAAAAAGAGTTCGCCCTCGTCGGCAGTATCTATAAAGGCAAAGTCACCCGCGTTCTCCCCGGCATGCAGTCCGCTTTCGTGGACATCGGCCTCGATGGCGATGCTTTCCTCTACGTCAGCGACGTCTTCGAAAATCTCGAAGATTACGATCACGGCCACGCACACACCGATCAGCCCGCCGCTGCGCCGGCATTTTCACCCGCGCCGTCCAACGTCGTCGAGCTGCTTCCCGGCGAAACGCTCGCGCACGCAACGTCCGCGCATGGGCATGAGGAAGTTCCCACGCACGAATTTCATGGCGAAGAAGCCTCACACGAATCATTCCACGAAGAATCCTCTCCTCACGATTCTTTCTCGCACGACGCGCAACCCGGCGTCGTCGAGGAGCCCGTCACCGAAGGCGAAATCGCCGACGCTCACATCGCCGAAGTTCACGACGAAAGCCACGACGATGCGCACCACGCCGCCGATGAGCGCCAGCCAGAGTCCAACGCCTCCGCGCCGCAGAATTTCTCTCCCCACTACAACCCGACGCAGAATTACGCACCACGCTCCTCGAGTGGCGGCGATCGCGGCGGCCAAAATTTCGGCCGCGGCGGGGATCGTGGCGCCGATCGCGGAAGTGATCGTGGCCGTGGTGGCCGTTGGGGCCGTCGTGGCGGACGCCATCGTGGTGGACGCCCGCAAGGCCCAAGTGTAGGCGGGCGCAATCTGCCTCCCTCAAAATATGCCTCTCCGCAAGGCGGCGAATCTCGCGGCAACGATTCTCGTGGCTATGAAAATCGCGGCCGCGACCAGCGCGGCAGCGAAAATCGAGGCGGCCAACCGCGCGGCTTCGAACCACGTGGCCCCGCGCAACGCGGCTTCGACCATCGCCCACCGGAATCTGCCGGTTCCTCCGCATCCAGCTCTGTCGCGGAAGAGCCCATTCTTCTCCCCGGCGAATCTCTCGCCAAATATCGCGGCAAGCCTGTCGCCGCTCCTCCGCCGCCCGTCATCGAGCCGGAATATCAGGAGCCACAACCCGAAATCGAAGAAACGGTTTCGCGCCCATCCGCTGGGTTGATCTCTCCCGTCCCTGCGACAGGACCTGGACCGGTCGGAGGCAGTGTTCCCCGCCGTTTCTCTGGCGGTCTTCCGCGTTGGCTTCTCGCCGAAACCGGCTCGGAATCAGAATCCGCGCCCGAATCGGACCGCGCCCAGAGCGAATCCGCATCTTCCCTCGCAGCCCCATTAGAAACGACTGAAGCCGAGCCGGCATCTTCAACTCCCGCTGAACCACTCCGCCCCGAAGTCGAGTTGAGCGAAGAACAGTCCGTGTCTCTCTCTTCCGAACTTGCCGAGGCAAAACACGAGGAAACTTCCGATCACGCAGAAGCTGATGCTCTCGCAGGTGGCGCCGAATTCGACGAAGACGAGCCCGAGGAAATTCGCGCCTCCGGCGAAGCCGAACTTTCCGAGGAAGAGGAAGAAGAAGCCGAAGAAGAAGAGCGGCAAGAGGAAGCCAAACTCGACGCCGCGGAAGATCAAGCCGCTGCCGAGTCCGAACTCACCGAGGAAGAATCCGCCGAAGTTGAAGCGCGCCGTGCCGCCGATCGCGCCGAATTCGAAGCCAACGCCGCCCACGAAAGCGCCGAGCATGTCGTAGCCCTCGGTGACTCCGAACACATCGTGCTCGAACACACCGGAGCAGAAGTCGTCGAAGCCCCCGCTGGCGAACCCGTCAGCGACGCTGCAATCATCGAAGACGACGTCATTCTGCTCCCCGGCGAAACCCGCGCCCCCCGTATCGCTGGGGCCCCAGCACCTCGGGAAGATTTTCCACGCGATTCCGCCCGTATCGGCAGCGGCAATCCCCGCTCCCGTTTCCAGCGCCCGCAGCGCGGTGGACGAGATCGCGATCGTGGTCGCGGTGGCCGCCCGGATAGTCGTGGTGGCCGTCCTGATCGCGGTGGCGACCGCGGTCCAGACCGCGGACGTCCGAGTGGCCCTCGATTCGAACGCCGTCCCAGCGGTCCCGGCGGTCCGCGCCATGATCGTGGCCACCGCCATTCCGGTCCGCCGCGCCGTCCACAATTAATTTCCGAAATGCTGAAAGCCGGCCAGGACGTCGTCGTGCAAATCGCCAAGGAACCTCTCGGCAAAAAGGGCGCGCGCATCACAAGTCACGTCGCTCTTCCGGGCCGCTTCCTCGTCTACATGCCGACAGTCCATCACACCGGGGTCTCGCGCAAAATCATTTCCGCCGAAAATCGCTCGCGTCTCCGTCGCCTCGTCAGCGAAGCCGGCCATATCTATCCCGGCGGCTTCATCGTTCGAACCGCCGCTGGCGGCGCCACCGACGACGAAATCCGCACCGACATCGAGTTCCTCGGCAAGAGCTGGAACGAAATCAAGGAACGCAGCGAGCAGCGCAAATCTCCCTCGCTACTCCATCGTGACCTGAACCTCGTCGAGCGTATCCTCCGCGATTACGTCAGCGACGATTTCACCGGCATCTGGATCGACAACGAAGAGGAATACGGCAAGATCGTCGAATTCGTCAGCCGCTTCCAGCCCAAGCTCGTCAACAAGGTCAAGCTTTACACCAAGGAAACGCCCATCTTCGAAGAGTTCGGCATCCAGCACGAGCTCGACAAAGCCCTCCGCGCCAAAGTCTGGCTAAAATCCGGCGGCTACATCGTCATCAACCACACCGAAGCCCTCGTCGCCATCGACGTCAACACCGGCAAATTTGTCGGCAAAGGCTCCACGCGCCTCGAGGACACCATCGTCAAAACCAACCTCGAAGCCGTAAAGGAAATCGTCCGCCAAATCCGCCTGCGCGATCTCGGCGGCATCATCGTCGTCGATTTCATCGACATGGAAGAGCGCCGCAACCGCGAGAAAGTTCTCAGCGCCCTGCAAATGGCCCTCGAACAAGACAAAGCCCCGTCGAAAGCACTCTCGTTCAACGAGTTCGGCTTAGTCTGCATCACTCGCAAACGCACCAAGCAAGCTCTCGAGCGCGTCCTCTGCCAGCCCTGCCCCTATTGCACCGGCTCCGGCATGGTCAAATCCATTCCCACGCTCTGCTACGAAATCCAGGCCGAAGCAAGAAAAATGGCTACCGCCGATCACGAAGGCCCGAATCTCACGCTTCGTGTTCACCCCGAAATCGCGAAGGCTCTCAAGACCCGCGAGTCCATGCTCATGGATGAACTCGAGCAAACCTCGCACAAACACATCATCATCCAGTCCGATGCAACCCTCCACTGGGAGCAATATGACATTTACTAAGTCCTTGCTCTAAGTTGCTTTCCGTGGGGCGCAGCATGCTGCGCCCCTCTTTTTCAGCAAACTCCACGATCGATCCTCCTCCGTCTCTCTGGCCGCTGGTCGTCTCGCTAAGGAATCCGGTATAGTTTGTGCGTCCTCTCCATGCGAGGTGCCCATGTCACTCCCCGGACCTCCTTCATCTTTGGAAGAAAACAAGCGACTCCTGCTTCGCTGGCTGGACGAAGCCTGGAACCACGGCCGCCGCGAAGTCTTCCACGAGCTGTTTGCCAAAACTGGTGTTTACCACCGCGGCTCCATGGAATATCTCGGACCCGCGAATTTCCTGCATTTTTACGACATCATGCGCGGCCAATTCTCGGAGTTCTCCATAAAGCCGGCTCTCACCCTTGCCGAGTCCGATCTCGTCTGCGTCCACTGGTCGCTCGATTGTGTGCACACCAGGACCCGCGTACCAGTGCATGTCACCGGCACCACCATTTGCCGCATCAAAGACGGCCAATTTACGGAAGCCTGGCAGAACTGGGATGCCGCAGGGCTAACGGCGCAGGTTCCCGGTTTGTTCATTCCCTAGCCGCCGTTTCGATGACACAAATTACTGTAACCTTCCCCCAACTCAACCAGTAAGTAGAGACAGAGAGTGGCGAATGGAACTGCTGGAGCGGTTCGCGGCAGGCGACCTGGATGCCTTCGAGGTGCTATTCCGCCAGCACCAGAAGGCCGTCTACGCCTGGATTGTCCGCATTGTCCGCGACACCGGTATCGCCGAGGATCTAACCGTGGAAACTTTCTGGCGCATTTACAAAAATCGCTCCCGTTTTCATCCCAATGGCAATTTCCAAGCGTGGGCACGCAGAATCGCCAACAACGCGGCTCTCGACCATCTTCGCCACGCGCGCCACGAAACCGAGCTCCCCGAAAATCTCCCAGCGGCCCCCGTCGCGGACTCCGCCGTCCGCCTCGAAACACGCGACCGCATCAGAAAAGCGTTCCATGAGCTGCCCGCAAAATACCGCCTCGTAGCCACTCTGGCTCTGGTCGAAGAAGAGTCGTACAGCGACATCGCCCAAGCCGCAGGCATTTCCGAATCGCTCGTAAAAGTCCGAGTATTCCGCGCAGTCCGTCTCCTGCGCAAAAAACTCAACTCCCTCGGTGTAAAGGTCAACTCACAATGAACAATCAGGAAACCAAAAAAGAAATGGAAGAACTCCTCAAGCAGGCCATCGCGCCGGTCAAGGACCCCGAACTCCGCCGCGACCTCTGGCCCCAAATGCTCAGCAAACTCAACGAGCACTCTGCTCCCGCGCAGCACGTCCCGTGGTTCGATTGGGCCCTAGCAGCTCTGGCCGGCGCTGCTCTCCTATTTTTCCCCGGCATCATCCCGGCGCTCTTCTATCACTTGTGAAACAGGAGGCTCTATGAACCAGCACAAATATCTCCGCGCCTACATGGCAGGCATCGTCGTCCCCACAATCGTTCTTCTCCTCGGCGTAACAGCCTTTTGCATCGGGCGCTATGTCTACGATTTTCCCGCCCCTCTAGAGCGCCTGATGATCTTCCCCATGGCGGTGGTTCCCAATCTCTGGGGCCTCTGGAACATGCTCTTCCTCGCCTCGCATTCCCGTACGCATCTTTCCATTGGCATCCACGGCGCCTTGCTCCCCTTTCTTATCGGCCCCCTCGGCATTCTTCTCACCAGCCTTTTGCATTTTTCTATCCCAGGTTTTGCCACTCACTATTTTCCAATCATCGCGCCCCTCGCCCTGATCATCTACTACCTCGCGTGGAAATATGTAGTCGCCTTCCTCAATCGCGCGGTCAATCTTGCCTAAACCGCAGGCAAGGGGACTGTCCCTGCGGTCAGGTTCGTGAGTGCGCAAGCAAGCCCAGTTTTAAGTTGCTTCCTTGCCCCGCGCCCGACTAAAGTACCTTCGACATCGCTCCCTCCCACCCGGAGCCAAATCTGCATTCATGCACCGTCATAGGGAGGAACTATGTGGAACAAGCAGCAAACGCAGCCCGAGGCCCCCGCCGCTCCGCCGCCGCAGTCGCCCGCATCTACACCCGCCGTCGTCGCCTTCGCCGCGCCTTCGAGCCCGCGGGCAGCCGCCTCTCCCTCGCGCAGTTCGGCCCTCCTCGGCTCCAGCCTGCATATCACGGGTCAGCTCACCGGCACGGAAGACTTGCAAATCGACGGCAAGGTTGACGGCCCCATCTCGCTCAACGGGCATCAACTCACCGTCGGCCCCACCGCCATCCTTAATTCTGAAGTCAGTGCCGGCGCCGTCATCGTCTTCGGCAAAGTCGTCGGCAATGTCCATGCCCGCGGCCGCGTGGACATCAAAACCGACGGCTCCGTCGTCGGCGATATTTCCACCGCGCGCATCAGCATCGAGGACGGCGCCCATTTCAAGGGCCGCATCGAAATCGACCCGGCCAAAGCCCAATCCGCCACCGCAGGTTAGAGCATTCTGGGCATTTCATTGTCATCGCGCCACGACTCGCTCGTCTCTCTTTGCGAGCGTGCGAGAGAGATGCCCTGTCGACTTCCAATCCGGTCATTTTACTGTTGAAGTGAGTTCAGCTCGGTCTTGGCTTGCTCGGCGCTCTCTTGACGTCGTCGCTCAGCACAATCGCTTCCGCAATTTCCTTCATCGACTTGCGCCGCTGGCGGCTTTGCCGTTGCAGCGTTACGTAAGCTTCCTGCTCGCTCAATTGCATATCCCGTTGCAGAATTCCTTTAGCGCGCTCGATCACTTTCCGCGTCTCTAATTGCTCGGAAAGCTCGGAGTTCTCCACTTCAAGCCGCGCCATCTCTATTTCCGCGCCCACCAAGAATCCAATCGTCGAGATCAGATGTATTTCGCTCTGGCTGTGCTGGTGCGGCTGCCGGTGTTGCAAATTGATGACTCCCACCAGCTTGTCTCGCGATCGAACTGGTACGGAAAGAAACGCCTGGAAGGAATCCTCCGGCAATTCGTTGAACGCCCGGAACCGCGGATCTTGCGAAGCATCGCGCGCCACCGCCACCGGTGTTTTGTGCTCCGCCACCCAGCCCGTGATCCCTTGTCCCACTCGCAACTTCAGCCGGTCCACAACTTCCGCGTGTGGGTTCTTCGATGCCCGCAACACAAGCTCGTCCCCCTCAAGCACGTACACAAAACACGAATCGCACTCCACCACCGCTGAAATCACTTCCACCGCGCGTCCTAAAACCTCTGGCAACGGACCGGCTGTCGCGATGCGGTTCCCGATCTCGTGCAGCATGTCCAGTTTGTCGTGCTTAACCGATACTTCTCCCCTATCGTAATTCATAGGCTATAACTTACCGGCCCGTCCTAACGCGGTCCAATTGAATATTTGCGCCCGCTGCATCGAAAGAAAAACAGTAACCGCGAGGCGGACTCCGCAACGGCCCGTCTCGCGGCTAAGGAACTTCTTATCAATCGGTCGCCTTGGACGTCGGCGCTGCGGTTGCCCGCGCCGCCGCGGTAAGTGTTGGAGCCTTGACCTTCGCGCTCAACAAATCGAAGTCTAGCTCCAGCCCTTGCCGTTCAAGGTACATTGCGTGCATCGCCATTCCATCGCTCACTTGCTCGAGCACGATCTTGCTTGAATCAAGCGGGTGTCCGCTTCGCGAGGCCATCGCAAAAATGCTGGTAACGGGTCCGGCGTTCGTTTCCGGCCGCATGATCACCAGCACGGGCTGCCCCGCGCCAGAAATCGCGCTGACGGTTTGCACGGAACCAGTAGTCTCGACCGAGAATCTGTACGTCCCCGCCGGAAGCATTTTGTTCCCGAAGTGCGTGCTTTCCGTCAGTGTGAACTTCCCGGCCACCATGCCCTGCCCAAAAACCGGGCTTGCTGCGCCGCAAAGCGCCGCTAGTCCCAGCAGGGCCACACCCGCCTTTTTGCATAAGTAAATCGATTTACTTAGAAGAGTTGCCATTGTTCCTCCACCTTTTTCTGTATTTTGAGATAGACGCCGAGGCTTCGCCCCATGCGTCAACTGCTTTGTTTTTCGTGACCGCCTCGGACCACGAGGTCAGAGAACTACTGGTGTTACCGAAAGGCTGGACGGGGCTTGCAGTTGAACTGCAAGGTTCTTATCGGACTTTTGCGGCATGGCAACCGCCCGAACTCTACACCCACACTTTCCCAAATCTCTCCCACCGAGTCCAATGGAAAGAATTCATCGTTAACATGCACTCTGTCGATTCGCTTTGACTCATCTTCGGGGAACGTGTGGTTTATTCGCTGCGCAACGCAATGATCGGATCCACCCGCATCGCGCGCCGCGCAGGCACCGCACAAGCCGCAAGCGCAACAATCGCCAGCACCGCCATCACGCTTCCCAGCACCAGCGGATCGAGCGGCCGCACTCCATAAATCTCGCTCGCAATCGCTTTTTGCAGCAAAATGGCGCCAATAATTCCCAACACCAGCCCGATAATCACCAGCTGCAATCCCTCCCACAAAACCATTTTCAGTATCTTCGCCCGCGTGCTGCCCAGCGCCACGCGAATCCCGATCTCGCGCGTTCGCTGCGCCACCAGGTACGCCAGCACGCCATAAATTCCCAGCGTCGCCAAAAATAACGCCACTCCGCCAAACGCATTCGCCAGCAGCATCGAAGTCCTCCGCGGCGCCAGCGAGAGATCGAT
>JBARBE010000216.1:0-14523 GCA_049792735.1 Candidatus Acidiferrum sp. | reverse complement strand
AGCCTGTACTTTACGGCTCGATTTAGAGGGCGCAACACGCTTCACGGCGTGTTGCGCCCTCAGTTTTTTGCGCCGGCTTCCTCGCGCGCCTAGCCCGCCTCGTCTCCCTAGACTCCGGCAAGCTCCGCCCCTCCCTGTCTTAGCTCTTGTAGGCCCGCGGCGTGCTGCGCCCCAGCTTGGTTAGCAATTGTACGGGCACGCTTCAGCGCGTCCCCACGGCCAGAGGTATGCGGGCGTAATAATCACAAGATCGCCGGCGTCCCGCGTCATCGCGAAATCAAAGAGGGAACGGTTCGGGCCATCTGCAAACAACTGGAAATTCCGCGGCCATAAGGCCGACGCCCAGGTTGAAACCGGCTACATGGGGTGCCCGGCCGTGCTCAGAAACTCGCAAAACGTCCCGCCTGTTCCCGGATTCCTAGCCCTTTGGCTTAAGGACAATGCACGTAGTCACGTGTCTGCGCGTTTTCACGATGCGCTCTTCGATTGTGTCGACGAGAGTTATTCGGTAGCAATCGAGCGTCGCGTCCTTTTTCTTGCGAGAGCGCGCCTTTCTCTCTTCGTACCGGCGCCACATCCACTTCGAAAGGAAAGTGCCCGCGGCTTTGGCACCGATCCCTACCGCGGGTCCAGCCGCCGCGGCCAACATCGGGTCAACAGCGCAGTTTTGTCTGGTCTCAATCAGTTTTGTCACATGGTCCCCCGGTTTCAAGACCTAATCCTCTAAAAGTATTTTTCGAGTTGCGTGCTGTTGTCCGCCCCCATGCTCCGTCTCGGGCAAGAGAAGACCCTCGAATTCGTCTAGTAGTGCCAAATGTTCTTCAGTCTTGAGGGGAGCTATCGAGTAGTAGCGTCCTTCGGACAGTGGCGTATTTATTTTTCGCTCGATTTTGAATTGCAGGAGACCCGTAGGAGTCGAAGGATCTAGAGCAAAGCTAATCCCAAAGGTTTCAAATGGTGCCCTGCTTTGGGTGTTGGTGAGAGCTGACAGTCTCGCACAGAATTCCGTGAGATGAGCATTGAGAGCGTTCAAGTTCCTCTCGCTGCGAACAGTCAGCTCACTGCCATAGACGGTCCTTCTTCTAATGTCCGATCCATAAGCGAGCGTAAATTCCTGCTTCGCTGAATCCATGACGTCCATCAGGAATTCATCCGAGTCCGCAGTCGAAGAGCGACAATCGGCAATTAGCCCGTCAGAATAAATCCTCAGGTCAACGCTGATGAAGATCTCTTCCTTTACCTGAAAGTGGCCATCAAGGAATGCCAGAGCCTTCGTCTCGTCGTAGTCTGCGGGTGAGGCAGGAACTTTTGAAAAACTGTAATTGTCCTTAAGCCACTCGATCAATTCCGGGAAAACGGCTTTCCCCCGCGGATTTAAGTCATTGATGTCGAATAACCACACCGATCTTGCCTTAATGACATTTAGCAGTTCCATTGTCTCACCTCGCCATGTTTTGCCGTGATCGCCGCCATTGCGGCTGTTGCCGTGCCTAATCCACCGCTCAGCTGATTATTGGTTATCACTAGCTGGTTGCGGGTGGAGCTTGGTCTCGAGATCGAGACCCGCATACCGGCCGATGCAGGCGCGACTGTCTGCTCGCGGAGGGCTCCTGTCAGGTAGCTGTAGTAAATGGTGCTCACTCTGTCCGGTTCGAATTGCGGTTCGAATTGGGGTCGGACAGCGCTAGCGAGAATTGGTGTATCGCTACTTTCTTCATCTAGGCCATCATCTTCGTCTGCGGATGGCGAAATTAGGTGATCACGTAGATTGACGGAACGATTTAGCACCTCAGAAACGGGGACGAAGGCAACCTGGAGCCCAGTGTCAAAAGCAGCCGCGAGGCGCTTTAGCGTAGAGATTGTGAACCTCGAGTAATTAGGATCCTCCAACGTTGAAATTCGCGCTTGAGCCATGCCCGCCCGATTGCCTAGCTCTGCTTGAGTCCACCCTCTGTGCTCGCGATTCGCGCGAATTTGGAATGGGATGTTTTGATCCACATGCTCGCACACAAATGCATTTCGATATTTCGCATCCCTTCTAAGGTTCTGCCGTAGTTGCAGTTTAGCTGAAGTCATGTCTGCGCACTCTTTCCCGGTCGCTCAAGATGATCGCTCTTCTCTCTTGGGCAATCGCCGGAGCTTGTCTTGGTTTGAAATCGTCATTCTCCTCACGTGCTCCTAATAGGAGCGTGAACTCTTTTTGTCCCGGTCCGTAGCAGCCGAGCGGGCGATACTGCACCCTCTTATGGACAACCCGAAGTTCATAAATTCCCTCGTAGCCTTTCAACGACGAAATCAGTTGCGGCGGCCAATGCCAATTTTCCGAACCCTCAAGATACTGAATCCGAGTGTTAATTTTTATTTTGGCGCTCGGAACTCCACCTTTGTCCAACCTCAATGAGTCGAGCCACGCGAGGATTGCGTTGGAGCCGTCAGCCTCAAGGAAGTCCATAAACGTCCAGGGATTCATAGTATCATAAAAATATTATATGTTCAAGCGTGTGAAGTCAACGCGAACATTATATTTTTATTATGCTCACTAAGAGCTTGTTTTTCTGTCTGTTGTGGAGATTGGGCGGAGCCAGAACGCCTAGAGGCATGTGGACAGACTGGATGTTTCCGAATCATTTTGACTGAAACCGTGGCTGAGTTCGAGGGCCGGTCATCCGACGTTAGGAAAACGTTCCGTCTGTCCCTCGTTTCCTGTCCCTCGTTTCCTAGCTGCGCTAAACTACCTGTATGAACATCCGTCTAAAACCCGAACTGCAAAAACTCGTCGAACAGGACGTGCAGCGCGGCCCCTACCAGACCCCCGACGAATTCGTCGAACGCGCGGTCGTCCTGCTCCATGAGCAGGAGTCCTGGCTCGCGCAATACGCGTCCCAGATCGATGCCCAGATCCGCGAGGGTTATGCGGCTGCGCTACGTGGCGAGCTGCTCGACGCCGAATCTGTCCGCCATTCGATGGACGAAAAAAAACGCGCTTGGCTTTCTGACCAGCGCAAGAAATGACTCGTTACCAGCTCACGCCGCAGGCGCTGGGCGACCTCTTCGATATATGGAGCTACGTCGCACAGGATAGTCCGGCGGCTGCGGATCGTGTTGAAGAAGCGATTTACCTTGCCTGCGAACGTCTCGCCGAATCTCCACGGATCGGAACTGTCCGAAAAGACCTAACCGCTCTTCCGGTCCGCTTCTGGCTCGTGACGCCGTATCCGAACTACTTCATCGCGTACGATCCCGATAGCAAGCCACTTCAGGTTATTCGCATTCTGCATCGCGCCAGGAACATTCCCTCGCTACTGCGATAGACCATTCCCTCGCTCTCACTAGTCCCACTTCCAGGCCGCGTGGTGCCTGATTAGATAAAGGCGTCGGCTCCTAGCTCCGAGTAAACTTGGTTGGACGGGTGGCGCAGAGGTATAAGCCGGACGGGCGGCGCATCCTTAACAGGCTGAGACGGCTCCGCGTGGACTACCCTTTGCGATTTTGTTTTTTTGTTTTTTGGAAAGGGTGGGCGATTCTTTGCTCTCCCTGGCGCCTTTATACGAGTTTCAGCTCCGGAAAATCTCGCGCATAGCGCCTGGGATCGAGCGTCATAAAACGATCTGCGTGCGCCAGCGCATGCGATCCAATAAGGAAATCCGCCAGCAAACGCTTCGCCCCCTGACCCGCGGACCTTCGCCGGCGTTTTGGATAACGTGCGAAGCGGCGTCCGGCCTCAACCCAAGCGGGCGCGCTTCCTGCTCTTCCACGGGCAGCGTCGCAAGATGCCGCTCCGGGATCATCGTCAATTTCTGTCCCGGTGGACTCGGAAGCCTGTACTTTACGGCTCGATTTAGAGGGCGCAACACGCTTCACGGCGTGTTGCGCCCTCAACTTTTTCGGCCCCGCTTCCGCCGGTCTTCTTCCCCGTCCACAGTCGCCCGGTTACCTACTCCATCCTAGCGAATCATTATTGTCCACTAGCCATTAACCACCACTCTGTTGTAGTCTCTTCTTATGCAAATAGGACAACGACTCAAAACGCTTCGCGAAGAAAAAGACTTCAGCCAGGGCGACATCGAGAAGGCCACCGGCCTTCTCCGCTGCTACGTCTCCCGCGTCGAAAACGGTCACACCGTCCCCACCGTCGAGACTCTCGAAAAGTGGGCTCGCGCTCTCGACATGCCTCTCTACAAAGTGATGTACGAAGGCAACGAACCACCCAAGCCGCGCAAGCTCGTCTCCGACGACGACAAAGGTCTCTGGGGCTACACCAAAAAAGAAGCGTCGGAACTCAGTCAGCTCCAACGACACCTGGCCAAAATGGATCCCAAACAGCGCACGCTGCTGCTGGGCTTCGCCGCACGCCTGGCCCGCCACGCCGCCAAATAGTCGCGCGCATTTGGTACCACTGCTCTCATTTCAAGCGTCGCGAGAAATCTCTCCCGACCAGATCGGGAATCCGTACCTCCTTGAAGCAATCGGATTTGAGGATCCAAGACTCCAGGAACGCGCGAGAGCCGAGAGACGTTGCGGCCTCACCCTTCGCCAGTCAAGAAACACCAGTCACCGTTTCGACCAGCCACTTGGCGCGCGCCGCTCAATGTGCTCTTCTATTGGGGACGCCATGCAGCTAACCCGCCTATCGCGACCAGAGTTTTCTCATAAGCGGCCCACGCTTCGCTGGCTCGTGACCTCGCTGCTACTTTTTCTCGCGCCCGTCTTTGCCACCGCCCGGCAGGACAACCAGCCCGTGATCCAATTCGTTCGCAATCCAGATCCTGCGCCGGAATTCAAACTCACCTCGCTCGATGGGAAACCCATCGCGCTCGAAAACCTCCGCGGCAAAGTGGTCTTCCTGAATTTCTGGGCCACTTGGTGCGGACCTTGCCGCGCCGAAGTTCCCGATCTCGTCGAGTTGCAAAACGAATTCAAAGACCGCCTGCAAATCATCGGCCTCGATGTCGATGATGATGACGCCGCCGAAGTCGAAAAGTATGCCAAAGAAACCGGCATCAACTATCCCGTTGCCATGGCCACCGACGCGATCCGCGAGGCTTATGGCGGCATTCCCGCGCTGCCGACGTCTTTTGTCTTGGACACCGAAGGCCGCGTGGTCCAAAAGCACACTGGCCTCCTGGATCCATCGCTCTATGACACGGAAATTCGCGCGTTGCTCGGTCTGCCCATAGCCGCACGAGTGGAAACGTTCGAGGATACCGGCGAAGTTTTTCTGAAACACGCCGATCGCGCCACTGAGCTTCCCGGCGTCGACCTCTCGAAACTCACCCCCGAGCAAAAGAAAATCGCGCTGCACCGCTTTAACGCCGAAACTTGCACGTGCGGGTGCAAATTTACCCTTGCGCAATGCCGTATCTGGGATTCCGCGTGCGCCGTCAGCAAAGCCGCCACCGAAAAAATCGTCGCCAAGCTCATTGCCGCATCGCAGCAGCCATCAGCCGCCCCGGCATCGCCAGGTGCTCCATCTCCATCCGCCCCGGCCCCTGCCGCGAAACCCGCTCCCTCTTCGCAGCCGTCTTCTTCTTCGCCAATCAAGACGCCAACAGCTTCATCCCCTTCGCAACCGAAAGAATGACAACAAGCCCGCGCGCAAAAGTCTACAAACTTGAGGGTTAATTCTCCGACATCCGCTCATTTCGCCGTTGCCCGCGTTTGCCTCGCCCCTCATACTCTTTCTTCGCGCGATGACCGCTCTCTCGAAAATTATTTTCTTTCTAGCGCTCGTTCTTTCTTTTACGGGGATTCTTTCTCCTCCGGTCGCGCTCACCATCGGAATTATTTTTGGTTTGAGCTTCACGCATCCTGACGCGGCCGCCGCGCGAACGTCCGCGAGAATCCTACTCCAGGTCTGCGTCGTCGCCCTCGGCTTCGGAATGAATTTGCACGAGGTGGTGAAAGCCGGCCGCAGCGGCTTCGTTTACACCGCGATGGGAATTTCCTTCGCGCTTCTGATGGGCCTCGCGCTCGGCAGGATTCTGCGCGTTCGCGGCAATTCGTCGTTTCTGATCACCGCGGGCACGGCCATCTGCGGCGGCAGCGCGATTGCCGCCGTCGGTCCGATACTTCATGCCGATGACGAAGAGATGGCGGTGTCGCTCGGCACGGTTTTTATTTTAAATTCCGTCGCGCTTCTTCTTTTTCCGCCGATCGGCGGCATGCTGCATCTTTCGCAATCGCAATTCGGCCTGTGGGCCGCGCTCGCGATTCACGACACAAGCTCCGTCGTTGGCGCCGCCGCCAAATACGGCCAGCAAGCGCTGATCATCGGCACCACGGTGAAATTGGCACGCGCTCTGTGGATCGCACCTCTGGCGCTGGCCACCGCTGCGATCAAGCACAACTTTTCCGCGGTCCGCGGCGAGTTGGAACCGCGCAGCTCGACGAAAATCCGGCTTCCGTGGTTCATTTTGTTTTTCTGTCTCGCCGCGATTCTCAACACGTACATTCCGGCAATAACTCACATTTCGCATTTTGTATTCGCATTTGGCCGGCTAGGCCTCACGGCCACTTTGTTTCTCATCGGCACGGGCATTTCGCGCGCCACGCTCAAGGAGGTCGGGTGGCGCCCGCTTTTGCAAGGAATAATTCTCTGGCTCGTCGTGGGAGTCACTTCGCTGTATTTCATTCGCGCCGGAATAATTGCCTTGTAAAAATACCGCGAAACTTCGCGCGAATTGTTGTGAAGAAGATCCGCGCGCAGCTCCTCATTCCCTAAAAAACTCCGACGATGTTCGGGATTTATTTTTGGAGGAGATCCATCACGGCGGAAGTCATGGCTTTCACGCCGGTTCGAATCGCTGGGCCTGGGACCGGGGCGAATTCGCTTGAGTGCGGGCCGGGCAGCCGCGTGCCTTTTTCCATCGCGTCTCTGAGTTTTTCCGGGTCGGCGGCGCCGAGCCAGAACATGCAGATAGGCGGTTTGGGATCGGCGAGCGCGAACAGGCTGAAATCTTCGCTAGCCATGATGGGCTCGCCTGGCAGAACATTTTCTTTCCCGAGCGCGCGCTCGAGCGAAGCGCCGACGCGGCGCGAAAGCTCCGGATCATTAATCGTAGCCGGTACGTGGTCCTCCGCAACCTGGATAATGGGCGCGCGTTCGGCAGGAACGCCGGCGGCAGAAGCGACGCCATTGGTGATTCTAGCGATAGCCGCAAGCACTTTTTCGCGCTGCTCGGGATTCATGGTTCGAACGGTAAGCTGCAGGTGCGCATCGTCGGGAATGATGTTGTGTTTCGTGCCGGCATGGAACGAGCCGACCGTAACGACGGTAGGCTGTTGCGGATCCATTTCGCGGCTGACAATGGTTTGCAGCATGACGACGATTTCCGAGGCGATGACGATCGGATCTTTCGTCACTTGCGGCGCTGCGCCATGGCCGCCATAGCCGCGCACAGTGATATCCACGGAATCGGCGCCCGCGAGAAGCGGCCCGGCATGCCAGGATACTTTGCCTGCCGGCACCGCTGCGGTGTCATGCAGCGCAAGAACGTAATCCGGTTTTGGAAATTTCTGGAAAAGCCCCGCGCGAATCATGGCTTGCGCGCCGCCGACTGTTTCCTCGGCGGGCTGGCCAATCATCACCACAGTTCCGCTCCAGTGATTTTTCATTTCCACTAGTGTGCGGGCCGTGCCGAGAAAAACGGCCATGTGCAGGTCGTGCCCGCAAGCATGCATCACGCCGACTTCCCCGCCTCCCGGCCGCTCGACCTTCACGTGGCTCGCATAAGGCAGCCCCGTCTTTTCAACGATGGGCAGCGCGTCCAACTCCGTTCGAACGTAGACCACTGGCCCCGGCCCGTTTTTCAGCACACCGACGATGCCGTACGAAGTGAGGCTCGGATCGTCATACTGGCCAAAGTGGTCGGTGACCTGGTAGCCGGCTTTCCGCAGTTCCGCGGCGAGCAGCGCCGACGTTTCTTTTTCCTGCGTGGAAAGTTCCGGGTGCTCGTGGATCTGTTTGTAGGTTGCCAGGAGGGAATCTTCCTGCTTACTAATGTCCCGGTCCAATTCGCTTTGGGCCAGGAGCGTCGCGGAAAATGATAGAGCGACAGCAAAAGAAATGAAGAGAGTTCGAATGGCAAGACGCATCGGTTCACCTCGGGAAAGAAGCGGCATTCTAGCACCGCTTGCTCGCGGAGATGCGTTATGATTTCGCGGTCCTTGCAACAAAAAAGCTGCACAGACTGAAGTCTGTGCCACGAGCTGGTTGCCACAAGAAGGATTGCAGGCTACACTCGCGCCACAAGTCCGTGTAGTTTGTTTCCGAGTGGATTCGAATGGAGGGGGAGCCGTGAATCGTCGCGTCACTTTTCTGCTGATCATCCTTGTCGCCGGTGGAGTGCTCACCATGCGCGGAGCATTTTCCGCGCCTGCCTCGCAGACCACGCGAAAGGCAATCAATGCGCCAGATAAAATTGTCCAGGCGCCTTTCAGCGATGCCATTCTTGCCGGAAATACCTTGTACTTGTCCGGGAGAATCGGGCTGGACCCGAAGACGGGAAAGCCTCCCGCGCAAGTCGAGGACGAAATCAAGCTCCTGCTCGATGGCATGAAGGGAACTTTGGAGCAAGCCGGGATGACCATGGACGATTTGGTGTACGTCCAGATCGCCTGCACGGACTTGTCTCTCTACGACAAATTCAACGCCGCTTACAAGACTTACTTCATGACCACGGACTATCCCGCTCGCGAATTCATCGGCGCCGCCGCTCTCCTTCGCGGCGGGCACTTCGAATTGCAAGCCATCGCCGTCCGCCGCTAAGTCGCGCGCACACTCGCGGCGCCGCAAGATCGCTTTGCCATCGCGCGGCGCAATCCGCGTGAACCCTGGCACATGCGTCCCGGTCATTCACAATGTCAGCGGCCCTCCGATAGGCAATCTGGCAGACATTCTTGCTGTCCCGCTGAGGCAGGTTAATGCCGGGAAGCTAGTCTTCGCGCGAGAAACGGCCGAGAGCATTTGACAGTCTCCAGCACTTGCTGCCAACATATTGGCAGAGCACACTTTGATTTAATGTAGACATTTGCCTATATATGAGCATTTGTGTCCGCAAGATCATGCTGGCTTTCTCCCTAAGATTATTAAAGCAAAAGACTTAAATATTTACGAGATTTAATGTCGGATGGAGGGCCTGGTGCATCTGATTGCCAATGGTAGAGTCGAGAAAATGTTAAGAATCACAACGGAAAAGAAACGAGCCAAGACGGTTCTGAGCGTCGAGGGCCGGCTGGCGGGGGCATGGGTCGCCACACTGGAGCAATGCTGGCGGGAGCGCGCCCCGGGGGAAAAGTTCAGTGTGGATTTGTGCGGCGTGAGCTTTATCGATGCGGCGGGCAAGGCGCTCTTGAAAGAGATTCACGAGCAGGGGGGGAAACTGATCGCTGCCGGATGCCTGAATCAGGCGATTGTGGAAGAGATTGCGGGGCGCGAGCGGCCGGAAAAGAGCGCATGCGGGAGCCGGAAAAAAGGCTCGCACATCATTTTTTATGTCGCGTTTTTCAGTTTGCTCATTACGCCAGCGGTTGCTCGTTCGCAAGAAAATGCTAAGCACAGCTTGTTGCCGGGGACCGCGCCCACTGGCGTTCTACGATTGACGCTGAATCAAGCGGTAAGCCTGGCGCTGAAACAAAATCCGACGGCGCAGATTGCAATTATCACGGCTGCGGAAAGCGTGCAGGACAAAAACGTGGCGCGGGCGGCATTACTGCCGCAGGCCAGTTTGGACGTTTCGGACACAGCAGAACGCGTCAACGTAGAAGCGTTTTTCGGCAAGAAGTTTCCGGGCATTCCTCAGCACGCTGGCCCGTTTCAGGTCTTTTCCGCAGGTCCGGGATTTAGCGCGCCGGTGTTCGATTTGACGCTTTTCCGGCGCTATCAGGCCGCAAGAGACACGGCGAATGCCAACGCAGCGGATAGTCTTTCGACTCGCGAGCAAGTGATTTTGTTGGTGGTGTCGCAATACATCGGGACGCTACGGAACGTGGCGAATGTGCAGGCGTCGGAATCGCGCGTTGAGCTGGCGCAGGCGCTTTACGACCAGGCGGCGGATTTGCAGAAGGAAGGGGTCGGCACGGGCATTGATACGCTGCGCGCCAATGTGGAGCTGCAGAACGAAAAGCAGCGGTTGCTCGAGGCAGAAGACGACCGGGACACTTCTCTTTTCGGACTGAGCCGGTTGCTGAATTTGGACCCCCGGCAAGCGATTGAATTAGCGGATTCGCTGAGCTTTTTCGATACCCCGCAGCCAGAAGTTGAGACGAGCATCGAAGCGGCGCTGGGAGAACGGCAGGAATGGAAGGCGCTGCAAGCGCAGTTGAAAGCGGCCGGCGAAGAGAAGCAAGCTTCGCAGGCCTCGCGGCTTCCCACACTGGACTTCAAGGGAAACTGGGCTTACCTGGGTTCGTCGACGACCACGGGCATACCGACGTACAACTACGAAGCGGCGGTGAGCGTGCCGCTTTTCACCGGCGGGCGGATTCACGCGGAGGTGGTGAAAGACGATCTAGAGGTCAAGAAGCTCGAGCAGCAGGAAGACGACCTGCGCAATTCGATCGCGCTGGACGTGAAGACAGCGCTGATCAATTTGGATTCGGCGCGCAGCCAGGTACAAGTGGCGAACCTGGGAGTGCAGCTCTCGAAAGAGGAAGTGGATCAGGCGCGGGACCGGTTCAAGGCGGGTGTGGCGAACAACATCGAAGTGATTCAAGCGCAGGATTCGCTGGCGCGGGCGAACGACAACCAGATTGCAGCGCTGTACCGATTCAACCAGGCGCGCGCGGATTATGCGCGTTCGACGGGGCAGATGGAGAGGGTTTACTCGAAGTGAGGGAAACGATGAGCGTGGAGATCGAAGTGGGTCCGGAAAACGCAACGAAAGTTCGTCCGCTTGCTGAGGAGGTCGCGCCCGAGAAAGAAGAGCCGAAAGGGCTGGCAAATCCGAAGATGCAGCGGCTGGCGATGCTTGGCGGCGCGGTCTTGATTGTCGTGCTGGTTGGATTGTTTCTCTACTACCACAACCGGGAGAGCACGGATGACGCGGAGATCGACGGGCACATCACGCCGATCGCGGCGAAAATTTATGGACGCGTTGCCGAAGTTCTGGTGAAGGACAACCAGCCGGTGAAGGCCGGGCAACTGCTGGTGAAGATCGATCCGCGCGATTATCAGGCGGCCGTGGATCAGGCGCGGGCGGCGCTGGAGTTGGCGGAAAGCGAAGCGCGGTCTGCGGGCGTGGACGTGCCACGGACAGCGGAAAACGTAGCCAGCGGAAATTCGAGCGCGGATGCAGGGCTCTTGGGAGCGCAGGCGGATTTGGCGAGCGCGCAAGCGACGTACGAGCAAGCGCAGACGGCGGATCTGGCGTTTGCGGAAGCGAACGTGAACAAGAGCAAAGCCAACGCAGCGCTCGCGCAGGCGGATTTGGCGCGTTACACGCCGCTTTTGGAAAAGGGCGAGATTTCGCAGCAGCAATATGACGCAGCGAAAGCGAACGCGGACGCAACGGCGAGCGCGCTGAAAGCGGACCAGGAAAAATTGGTACAAGCGCAGCGCAACGTGGAAGTGAGAAAAGCGCAGCTGGATGCAGCGAAAGCGCGCGTGATGCAGGCCCAGGCCGGTGTGGCGAGCGCGCTCGCGGATCAAAAACAAGTAGGCATGCGGACGGCGGACGCGCAAGCAAAAGTGGCCAAGGTGGCGCAGGCGCGCGCGGCGCTCGAGGCGGCGCAACTGAATTTGAGCTACACGGACGTGGTTGCGCCGGTGGACGGAGAAGCGACGCACAAGCAAGTCGAGCCGGGACAGATTGTACAGGCCGGGCAGGGATTGCTGGTGGTCGTGCCGCTGCAGGATGTTTGGGTGACGGCAAATTTTAAAGAGACGCAACTGAAAAACATGAGGGCGGGGCAAAAGGCGGAGATCTCCGTCGATACCTACGGAAAAACATTCAGCGGGCACGTGGATTCGATCGCGGGAGCGACCGGCGGAATGCTGAGCCTGCTGCCGCCGGAAAACGCGACGGGAAATTACGTGAAAGTAGTGCAGCGGATACCCGTGAAGATCTTGCTGGACAAAGATTCCGTCGGCAACTACGTGCTGCGGCCGGGAATGAACGTCGACGCGACGGTGATCACCAAATAGGGCGCGGAATAAAGAAACACCGCGGCGTGTTGTACGTATGAATTAGACAGAGCAGCTTGGAGCCGGGCGGAACGTCAGCAAGCGAAATTGAATGAGCGATGCGAAACAAAATACTAGCCAAACTGCGGATGCCGGACGGGTCTATCAACCCCTGGGTGATCGCCGTGACGGTGACGCTAGCCACGTTTATGGAAGTGCTGGACACATCGATTGCGAACGTGGCGCTGCCGCACATTTCGGGGAATTTATCGGCGGGCGCGGACGAATCCACTTGGGTGCTGACGTCGTATCTGGTTTCCAACGCCATTATACTGCCGCTTTCCGGATGGTTTTCCGGGCTGATCGGGCGGAAGCGGTTTTACATGGCGTGCGTGGCGCTTTTCACCGTGAGCTCGTTTTTGTGCGGGCTCGCGCCGAGCCTCGGAGTGCTCGTGCTTTGCCGGATTTTGCAGGGGGCTGGCGGCGGAGGATTGCAGCCGAGCGAACAAGCCATTTTGAACGACACGTTTCCGCTGGCGAAACGCGGGATGGCTTTCGCCGTTTATGGAATAGCGGTGGTTGTGGCGCCGACGATTGGGCCGTGGCTCGGCGGCTGGATTACGGACAATTTTTCATGGCGATGGATTTTCTATATCAACGTGCCGGTCGGAATTATTTCTTTGTTGCTGACGTCGGTGCTGATTACGGACCCGCCGTATATGAAGCGGACGAATTTCAAGAGCGGATTCCGGATCGACTACATCGGGATTGGCTTGATCAGCCTGGGTTTGGGCAGCATGCAAATCATTTTGGACAAAGGGCAGCGCGACGACTGGCTGTCTTCAGGATTCATACAGGTTTTCTTCGTGCTGATGCTGATCGGGATTATCGCGGGGATCATTTGGGAACTGCGACAGAAAGAACCGGTCGTCGATTTGAAAATGTTGAAGGACCGGAACTTCGCGATTTCGACGCTGGCGATGTTTTTTCTCGGGTTCGTGCTGTATTCGAGCACGGTGCTGATTCCGCAGTTTTTGCAAGACATGATGGGGTACACGGCGGAGCTTGCGGGGATGGCGCTGTCTCCTGGCGGCCTGGTGATTATGTTGATGATGCCGGTGGTCGGCATTCTTGTGTCGAAAGTCGACACGCGGATTTTGATCACGTTTGGCTGCGCGGTGTGCGCGGTTGCGCTTTTCTGGATGGCCGGCTGGGATTTGAATCTCGATTACAGCCATGCGGTGCGGGCGCGGATGCTGCAAAGCTTTGGGCTTGCGTTTTTGTTCATCCCGATCAACGTGGCGGCATTCGCGTACGTGCCCAGAGAAAAGACGAACATGGGAACGGGGATCATCAATCTGGCGCGAAACATCGGAGCGAGCGTGGGCATCGCGACGGTCACAACGATGCTGGAGCGAAGGGCACAATTTCACCAGGCTCGGCTCATCGAGAGCGTGAACAGCTTGAATCCGGCGCTGCTGACGAACACACAGGGCAATACGTTGCACCTGATTTCTTACGGGTCGAGCGCATGGCAGGCGGCGTTGCAGGCGAAGGAAATGGTTTACAACGTGGTGCAGAGGCAGTCGGCGATGCTGGCGTTTATCGACAACTTCAAAATGCTGGGAGTCGTATTCCTTTGCGTGATTCCAGCTTTGTTGATGATGCGGAAGCCGAGAGCGGCGACGGGAGGAGTTCCGGTGCATTGAGGGACGAAGTTGTCCACGCATCCGGGCGACGAGATTTTTCGAGCGATTTTTTGCGGTGACTTCCGGGAGTGAGTTCATGCAGCAATTGGGGGGAACGATGGCAACACAAACGGCAATAACGACGCAGACGGCAGTAGCAGCGCAGTTCAGCGAGGACAAACTGATCCGCGCGGGTCAGAAAGGCGACGCGCAGGCGGTGGAACAGTTGTTCCTCCGCTACCAGCGGCCGCTTTTTCAGACCGCGTTGCGCGTGCTCGGAAATACCGAGGATGCGGAAGACGCTCTGCAAGACGGGCTGCTTTCCGCCTACCGCAACATGAAACGATTCGAGGGCCGGTCGCAATTTTCGACCTGGCTGACGCGCATCGTGATCAACGCGGCGTTGATGAGGCGGCGCAGCGCCAAGGCGCGGCCGGCGGTTTCGCTGGACGAACCGCCGCGCGAAGACGAGCTGCCGATTGCGGAGCGATTCGCGGCCGAGGGGCCGAACCCGGAGCAAGTGTTTGCCGGGACGGAGCTTCGCGAAATGATCAGCGAAAACCTGGACGAACTTTCGCCGCTGCTGCGCACAGCGTTTGTGCTGCGCGAGGTGGAGGGATATTCGACCGGCGAAGCGGCGAAAAAACTCGGCGTAACCGAGAACACGCTGAAAGCTCGTCTGTGGCGCGCGCGGCATCAACTGGCCCAGCGGCT
>JBARBE010000215.1:0-5389 GCA_049792735.1 Candidatus Acidiferrum sp. | reverse complement strand
TCTTGCGCAGCTTGAAGAGGTATTTGATGGCCGAAACGAAGTCCGGCGCATCGAGCGTGCGGTTATCAAGTGGAGTATCGAGACCCATCTTGATGTTGAACTTCAGGCGGCCGACGCGGCTGAAATCGTATTTTCGCGGATCGAAGAACATGCCGCGGAAGAGATTGGTGGCCGTTTCGAGCGTCGGAGGATCGCCGGGACGCAACTTGCGATAGATCTCGATGAGCGCTTCTTTCGAGGAGCGGATGGCGTCCTTATCGAGCGTGCGCGAGAGCACCAGGCCGATGTCGTCGCGCTCCGGGAAGAAGACGTCGACTTCGGTGATGCCGCCTTCGGCAAACGCTTGCCAGAGTTCGGGCGTCAACGGCTTGTTGGCTTCGAGCAGAACTTCGCCGGTCTGGCGATTGACCACGTCGGCAACGCTGTAGGCGCCTTCGAGGTCGGCCAAAGCGGCACGGACCTGCGAAATTTTCGCCTTGATGAGTTCCTTAAAGAGATTTTCGGTGATGCGCTTGTGCGCGCCGACAATCACTTCCTCGGAGCGCGGATTGCGGATTTCGTGAGCCAGCTTGCGGTCCACGATGCCCGGCGAAACGTTCCAGAAAAGATCCTTGTCGCGCAGCGAAATGCGCTCGACCTGATAGAAGGTGCGAAGGATTTCTTCGTTGGACTTCATGCCCAGCGCGCGCAGGAAAATCGAGCCGAGGAATTTGCGCTTGCGGTCGATGCGCACGTAGAGAATATTCTTGGTGTCGTATTCGAACTCGACCCACGACCCGCGGTAAGGAATGATTTTGCCGAGGAAGTAGGAACGGTTGTTAGCGCTCTCGAAGAACACGCCGGGAGAGCGGTGC
Organism: Candidatus Acidiferrum sp.; assembly: GCA_049792735.1. Classification (GTDB taxonomy): domain Bacteria; phylum Acidobacteriota; class Terriglobia; order Acidiferrales; family UBA7541; genus Acidiferrum. The sequence continues at coordinate 4,535 of JBARBE010000215.1, read as the reverse complement.
AACTGGCTGACGATGACGCGCTCGGTGCCGTTGATGATGAACGTTCCGTTCTCGGTCATCAGCGGAATATCGCCGTAGAAAACTTCCTGTTCCTTGATGTCGCGAATGGTCTTTGCGCCGGTGTCGGGATCCTTGTCGTAAATGGTCAGACGGATCGTGACTTTCAGAGGCGCGGAATAGGTCATGCCGCGCTCCTGGCACTCGTTCACGTCGTACTTCAATTGCATCGCGACCGGATCGCCGCACTTGTTGCAGAACGTCGGCGTGTTTTTATTGAAAGTGCCGCACTTGTGGCAGATGACATCGCCGGTCTGATAGGGATTGGTGACAACGGACGCGCCGCAATTGCGGCAAGTGGCGCGGAGATGGTGCAGGCCCTTCAAGTTGCCGCACTTACACTCCCAGTTGCCGATCGAGTAGTCCACGAATTCGAGCTGCGACATTTCGCGGAAATCCTTGATCGGAAACACGGACGTGAAGACGGATTGCAGACCGCCGTCATCGCGCTCGCTCGGCAGGAGGTCCATCTGCAAGAAGCGCTGATAGGACTTCATCTGGACTTCGATCAAGTTCGGAATCTGAATCGAGCCCTGAATTTTCGCGAAATCGAGACGCTCGCGTTCCCTGACGTGCTGGTGACTATTTGGCATTGCTTGATCTACCTTTTCCCTTTCGGGCAACTTGCGGAGAAAACGGAGAACGGCATGCAGCTTGTGTGGCGCGCTTCCTGCCCGAAGTCAGCGAGCACACGGCTGCATTGGGTCCAAAAAGGACCAATGGAGTTGTGGGTATAACCAGCCTCGACTTGCGTACGTGAATCCTTTGGCGCGGCGGATCCCGCTTGCTCCAGCCTAGAAATCAGCCGATGCAAGCAGCCACGCCCCCTCTCGAAGCCCGTACAACAAAAACTACTTGATTTCGACCTTGGCGCCCGCGTCCTCGAACTTCTTCTTGATGGTCGCGGCTTCTTCCTTGTTGACGCCCTCTTTGACGGTCTTGGGAGCGCCGTCGACGAGATCCTTGGCTTCTTTCAAGCCTAGGCTCGTGACTTCGCGAACCGCTTTGATGACGTTGATTTTGTTGCCGCCAACGTCGGTGAGAACGACAGTAAATTCCGTCTTCTCTTCCGCCGGCGCCGCGCCTGCCGCCGCTCCGCCGCCCGCCGCCACGACCGTAGCCGCAGCTGCCGAGACGCCGAAGGTCTCTTCCATCTTCTTCACAAGGTCAGACGCTTCCAGCAGCGTCAGCCCCTTGATTTCTTCCAGGATCGTATCCACTTTCGCCATGACTTTTGCTTCTCCTCTCAAAATTAAAAATAAATTTACTGGGCCGCTTCAGGGCTTGGTGCTGGTGTTGCAGGTACAGGAGCCGGTTCGGAACTGCTAGCCCCGCCGGACCCAAACTTGTTGGCCTTAATCGCTTCGCTGACAGTAACCGCGAGATTGCGCGGCAGGCCATTCAACGCCATGGCGATTCGCTGCGCGGGAGCGTTCAGCAGGAACATGATCTTGCTGAGCAACTCTTCCTTCGACGGGAGATTCGCAAGCTGCTGAATCTCGGCGATGGAAATGACGCGGCCTTCGACGACGCCAGACTTGAACTTAAATGCCGGAACGTCTTTGGCCACCTTGGTAAGCGCCTTGGCAAGCGCCACCGCGTCGGTTTGCGTATAGGCGATGGAATTCGTGCCGCTCAGGTTCTTGAGCAAATTTTCCGCGGGTGTGCCGGCTCCGGCGCGCTCCGCAAGCGTATTCTTGACGACCTGGTATTTGCCGCCGGCGGCCTGCACGGCGCGGCGGAGCTTCGTGTCGGCTTCGACGGTGATGCCCTGGAAGGTCGTGAGAATCACGGTCGAGACCTTGGCCAGTTCCAGCTTCAGTTTGTCTAAGTCCTGCTGTTTTTCGCTGCGCTTTTTCATGATCCCGTTTCCTTAAACATTTCGCTTAAGCCGCTGCCGCAAGCGTTTCCGACTCAAGCAAATCGATCGGAATGCCGGGGCCCATCGTCGAGGTCAGCGTGATTTTCTTAACGTACTTGCCCTTGGCTGCCGCAGGCTTGGCCTTGATTACGGCGCCGATAACCGCGTGCGCGTTTTCCGCGAGATGCGCGGCGTCGAATTGAATCTTGCCGATGGCACAATGAACGATTCCGGCTTTATCGACGCGGAACTCGACTTTGCCGGCTTTGGTTTCCTTGATTGCTTTGGCCACGTCGAAGGTGACCGTGCCGGTCTTCGGGTTGGGCATCAGGCCGCGAGGACCGAGCACCTTTCCGAGTTTGCCGGCGGACTTCATCATGTCCGGCGTGGCGATTACGGCGTCGTAATCCGTCCAGCCGCCCATGATTTTCTGCACCATGTCTTCACCGCCGACGAAATCCGCGCCAGCCTCTTGCGCTTCACGGACTTTTTCTCCGCTGGCGATCACTAAAACGCGCACAGATTTGCCAAGGCCGTGCGGCAGAACCACCGTGCCGCGAACCACCTGATCAGAATGCTTCGGGTCGACGCCAAGATTTATGGCCAGCTCGACCGTCTCATTGAACTTCGTGTGATGCGTCTTCTTAATCAGTTCGCTTGCTTCGGCGAGCTTGTACGGGCGCGCTTCGACTTTCTTGCGCGCATTCTCGACGTGTTTGCCTGCTACCTTTGTCATTGCTCTTACCTCTGCGACCTCTTGACGCCTGAACTTCTAGGCTTCCACGACTTCCAGGCCCATGTTGCGCGCCGTGCCCATCACGGTGCGCACCGCGGAGTCCAGATTGGTGGTGTTGAGGTCGACAAGCTTGATCTTCGCAATCTCTTGAACCTGCTTTTTCGTGACTTTGCCAACTTTGTTGCGGTTCGGTTCAGCCGAGCCCTTGACGATACCCGCCGCGCGGAGCAGCAGGATCGAAGCCGGCGGAGTCTTCAGAATGAACGTGAACGTGCGGTCGGTATAGACCGTCACGAGCACGGGGAAAATCATTCCATCCGGTTCTTTCGCCGTCTTGGCGTTGAACTGCTTACAAAAATCCATGATGTTCAAACCGTGCGGACCGAGCGCGGTGCCGACTGGCGGCGCCGGAGTCGCTTTGCCCGCGGGCAATTGCAATTTGATGGTCGTCTGTACTTTCTTAGCCATGTCCCTGCCTCAATCTCTTTTTGCTTGCTCTGCTACTGCGCCCCAGCTCAGCCCAGCTTTTCGACGCTTGCGAAATCCAACTCGACCGGCGTCGAACGTCCAAAAATCGTGACGGAAACTTTCAACCGGCTGTGGTCGTTGTCAATTTCCTCGACCGTTCCATTAAAATTCGCGAACGGCCCATCGACGATGCGCACTTGCTCGTTGCGCTCGAAGACGACTTTGGGCTTCGGGCGGTCTGTCGGAACGTGGACGCGGTTGATGATGGCGTCGACTTCGGTTTCGGAGAGCGGCGACGGCGCCGTGGCCGAACCGACAAAGCCGGTCACACGCGGCGTTGAGCGCACGATGTGCCAGGTGTTTTCGTCGAGGTCCATTTCGACGAGCACGTAGCCCGGATACGTCATCCGCGAAGAGACCACCTTCTTTCCGCCGCGCATCTCGACGACGTCTTCCATCGGAATGAGCACGCGGCCGATTTTGTCCTGCAAACTAAATGCGGACACGCGGCTCTCGAGGCTTTCTTTGACTTTTCTCTCAAAGCCCGAATACGTATGAATGATGTACCACTGCATTGCCGTCAAGCTATAATCCCCTTCAGACGCCAAAAATTTTGTAGATGCGCATCACGCCCAACTGTGCGAGCCAATCCACCGCCGCCAGAAACACGCCAAAGAAGAAAACCGTGGCGATCACGACGCCGGTCGTCGAAAAGACGTCCTCGCGGGTCGGCCAGGTGACCTGCTTCATCTCCACCCGAACGTCGTGCAGAAACTGCCGCGAGTCCTGGTAGGCGCCGGTGATCTTTTGGCCGATTCCGGACGCCGCTCCCGTGATCGCACTGCTTTGCGAGTCATCGTGCTTCGGTTTTATCGCTTGCGTGGCCATACGTCCTCTTCACTGAACGGGCGCCACCCGTTCTCAATCTCTGGCAGGGGAGGAGGGATTCGAACCCCCATACCCGGTTTTGGAGACCGGAGTCCTAACCGTTGGACGACTCCCCTAAAACCCAAAACCGTTCCGCCCGATGCCCGCTCCAAAACGCAAAACTACTTCACTTCTTTGTGCCCGGTGTGTTTGCGGCACGTATTGCAAAACTTTCTGGTCTCCACGCGTTCGGAGTGCTTCTTTTTGTTCTTGGTTGTCGTGTAGTTGCGGTTTTTGCAATCTCCGCACTGCAACGTAATGATTTCTCGCATGGTCTAGTTTCCTTGTCTCGCCCAACCCTCAAACCACAAGGGGAAAATCGTTACTCGATAATTTCGGTTACGGCGCCGGCGCCGACGGTGTGGCCGCCTTCGCGAATTGCGAAGCGCAAACCCTTCTCAAGCGCCACCGGCGTGATCAGCGTCACTTCGCAGCTTACGTTGTCCCCCGGCATCACCATCTCGACGCCTTGCGGCAGCTTTACGT
>JBARBE010000214.1:0-3499 GCA_049792735.1 Candidatus Acidiferrum sp. | reverse complement strand
GCCTCGGCGCGAACCTGGTGGTTACGCCGGCGGCAGATTCGCTGCCGCTTGAGATTGGCGGCGTGGACTACCGGCCCGTCAATGCCGGCGCGTATTTGCCCGAGGCAGATCTGCCGAAGATCAAGACGATTTTCTGGCACAACAACATCATCGCATTTGCTCCCGTTCTGGAAGTCTCGGCGGTGCTTCCGAGGGTGACGTACGGGGATGGCCAGCGGTCGGTTCCAGAGCTACAGATCCCGCTGATTGGCACATGGGCTTCGAATCGCGTGCCCTTGCCAGACGGAGGCGTTTTCCTTACCGGGATTGCGAAGACCAACCCATGGTTCCATCTCGAAGGGAAATGGTTCTCAGACGAAAGCCACCTCGAGCGTGTGGAGATTGCGCCGATGGGACACACCTACGTCGCGGCGGCTCCGGAGTGTGTTGTAGGTGAAAAGCTCGCCGCGCGCCGGAATCTACGCATCGGTGACCAGATGGTTGTGAGTGTAACGACGGCTGGGAATTCTCAGAATACGGAGCAGTGTGATCTCACCGGGATCTTATCCACCGGCGGACCTGAAGATGAAGCGCTGCTCATGCCGCTTGCCAGCGTTCAAAAACTTGCGGACAAATCCGGCCAATACCGGAAGCTTTATGTGAGTGCTTTAACCAAGCCGGAGGACGATTTTGGGCGGCGCGACCCGAAGACGATGAAGCCAGAAGAATATGAGCGGTGGATGTGCACGCCGTATATTTCTTCGATCGCGGCTTCCATCGAGGAGGTGTTGCCGGGGACGGATGTGCGGGTGATTCGGCGAGTGGCGGACGGCGAGGGCGCCATTTTGACGCGCGTGCAGGCATTGCTTTGGATGGTGACTTTCGCGGCGTTACTGGCTGCAGCGCTCGCTGTTGGAGCTTCTTCGGCGGCTTCGGTGATTGAGCGGCGAATGGAAATTGGGCTGATGAAGGCCTTGGGGGCGGGGTCGGGAACTGTAGGTTTCCTGTTGGCGGCGGAGCAGCTTTTGCTTGCGTTTGTGGGTGGAGGAATCGGCTATTCGCTTGGGATTATTTTGGCGCGTCTCGTTGGACAAAAGATATTCGGTGTCGCTCCGGAACCGTCATTGCTTGTTCTCGCCGCGGTGCTTGCGCTCGCCGCGGGAGTCACGCTGCTCGGCAGCGCTATCCCTCTGCGGCGCGCTTCGCGTTACGAACCGGCGCCGATTCTGCGGGGCGAATGATGAAGGCGCTTCGCACTGGCAATCGAGCCATGTTCTGGCGCATTATTCGCCGTTTGCTTGGAGCGAATCGTGGACGCCTGCTTGTAATTTTACTCGCTCTTGGCGCGGGCGCTGCCGTCACCGCAGCTCTCTTAAATCTCCAAATCGATGCCAAGCAGCGCATTACATCTGAGTTCCGCGCGTTTGGGCCGAATGTTATTGTCCTGCCGAAAAACGCTTCGGGGTCATATTCTGAGACGCTGCCCGAAACCGTAGCGCTTTCTGTTCCTCGGAAGCTTCCCAGCGGAGGCGTTGCCGTAATATCCGATCTCTATTTAGTCGCCACAATATCCGCTCCCCAGGCAGGCAAAGTCGTTACTGCAGTTGTCGATGGAACAAATCCATTGGCAGTTCTTAAGGTCGTCGTAGTCCCTGCACAGCCGAGCGCGAGCGCTCCACCAGCGATGCCTCCCTCAAAGGGTCCCGAGTGCATTGCTGGCACCAATGTTGCCCGCCAGTTGAAGGCCGAACAAGATGCACTGCTCAACTTAACCAGCGAGGATCGCCATGAGAGCTGCGAGCTCGCCAGCTTCCGTGAGACCGGAGGACCGGAAGACAACCACGTCGAAATGGGGCTTCGAGCGGCCCAGCGATTGGCCAACATGCCTGGCCGAATTAGCGTCCTCAAGTTAATTGTTCCCGGCACTCCCCGCGAGATTCAGAGCTACATTGCAGATCTTCAGCGCATTCTCCCGGACGCCGACGTGCGGCCGGTGCGGCAGTTCACCGACGCGCAAGCAAAAATATACGGGCGCATTTCAGGGATCCTCAATTTTACGGTTGGAATCGTCCTGCTGCTCACCGCACTGTGCGTGATGGCGGCGATGGCAAATGTCGCCGTTGAGCGTAAGAATGACGTGGCCCTGATGAAAGCGATTGGGGGAGCAAGGCGGCGGGTTCTGCGCCTTTTTCTCACGGAGGCTTCGTTGCTGGGGCTTTTAGGGGGATTGCTTGGCGCCGCAGTGGGGATTTTTCTTTCCATCTGGCTGGGCAAGCAGGTGTTTGGCGTAGCGGCACAGCCGCGGTTGATTGTGTATCCTATAGCCGTGGCACTCACCACTCTCGTTGCGATTCTCAGCGCGTATCCGCTGCGGCGGCTTGCCAGCGTGCGCCCCGCTTCGGTATTTCGAGGTGAAGCGTGAGCGCGCCGGTCCAAGTTCTGCCCGAACAAAAGACGGCGGCGCCACAGGTGGCGATCCAGAACTTGGTCAAGAAATACGGTCCGTTGCGCGCGATTGATGATCTTAGTTTCGAAGTCCACGCCGCCGAATGGGTCGCGCTTATGGGGCCTTCCGGCTCTGGCAAAACCACGCTCATCAATATTCTTGGCGGGCTCGATACGCTGAATTCCGGCCGCGTCGTGGTGGACGGCATCGACCTTTCAAGGCTCCGCGAAAACGAATTGGTTCGCTATCGCGCCGAAAAAGTCGGCTTCGTCTTCCAGCAATTTCATCTCGTACCGTATCTCAATGCGCTCGAAAACGTCATGCTCGCACAATATTTTCACAGCATGACGGATGAAAAACAGGCGGAGGAAGCCCTGCAGCGCGTGGGAATGGGCGAGCGCATGACACACCTCCCAGCGCAACTCTCCGGCGGCGAACAGCAACGCGTGGCCATTGCGCGCGCTCTGATCAATCAGCCGAAGATCATCCTGGCCGATGAGCCCACCGGCAATCTCGATGAAGCGAACGAGGAAATCGTCCTTCAGATCTTTCGCGAGCTGCACGAAGCGGGGCACACCATCTTGATGGTCACGCACGACCCGGACATCGCGCGGCAAGCCGACCGCCGCATCGAACTAGCCCACGGCCGCCTGCACTTTGATACCGCACAGCATGGGCCCGGCCATCCGCTTGCCTGTCCGCTCGCGGACACCGCCGATTGCTGCACTCCGGTTTCAGCCGACGACGAGATTCGCTTCGATCACTTTCTGGAACAAATCTGGATTTGCTGCGAAGAAGGCAAGCCCGCGAATATCAAGGCGCTGCAAGCTACAGGGCCTGCTGGCAGTCTTCCCGTTCTTCCCGACGGGTCCGCGGCGAAAACCTTGAGCCGGATGAGCGAGCGACATCTGGTCGAAATGCAGGACGGCGAGGCGCAACTTACGCCAGTGGGCAGCCAACGCGCGCGAGGCGTCGTACGCCGGCATCGGCTGGCCGAACGCCTCTTCAAAGATACCTTCTCCGCAGACGACACCGAGGCCCACACGCAAGCATGCAGGTTCGAACACATCATCA
>JBARBE010000213.1:0-13880 GCA_049792735.1 Candidatus Acidiferrum sp. | reverse complement strand
CAATGCGCTCTCCGTCAGCGTTTTCCGGATGAGCCGGCCGCGTCCCGCGCCCAACGCGGTCCGGATAACCAATTCCTGGCGCTCCGCAACCGCCCGCATCATCAACAAGTTCGCGAAATTCGCGCACGCAATCAGCAGCACCAGGCCTACAGCTCCGAAGAGCACCAACAGTGCCGACCGTACGTCTCCTGCCAGCCATTCCTGCAGCGGAACTAATTGGCTCTTCCGCTCTTTTTCGTCGGCCGGATACTGCTCCGCGAGCCGGCGGTCGATCGCGGTCATATCGGCCTGCGCCTGCGCGAGCGTGACGCCCTCCTTCAATCGCCAATAGGTATGCATGATGTGCACATCGCGCTCAGCGCCCGCTCTAGGGTCGCCGACCCAGAGTGAAACGAAAACGTCGGCATGCTCCGCTGGCGGAGCAAAACTCGCGGGCATTACGCCGATCACCGTATAGGACTTTCCGTCCAGGTGAATCGTGGTGCCCACTGCATGTGGATCGCTGCCAAGGTAGTTTTGCCAGAAATGGTTGCTGACCATGGCGAGACGCGGCCCGCCTTGCACATCTTCCCCGGACGAAATGATCCGGCCCAGCATCGGCTGCACGCCTAGCGTTTCGAGAAACCCCTCATCGATGAGCCCGACACGGACTTGCACAGGTTCGGTTGCGCCTATGTAATCCATCTTCTCGACGTTGATTCCGCCACCCTGTGAGAATGAGCGCGTGTGTCTCTGAATATCGATCACGTTCGGGAGCGAATCGTGTTCCTTGATGACGACGAGTTGCTTCGGATCCTTGTAAGGAAGCGGACTGAGCAGCACTCCATTGATCACGCTGAATGTCGCGGTGTTTGCGCCGATGCCGAGAGCGAGGGTGAGGATGGCGACTGCCGTGAAGCCTGGGGACTTGCGCAACACGCGCGTGCCGTAGCGAACATCCTGCCCCAAGTTCTCGAACCATCCCCAACCCCACGAAATGCGGCTTTCTTCCTTCAGGTACGTTGCGTTGCCAAAGCGGCGCCGAGCAGCGGCCCGTGCCTCGTTTGCGGTCATTCCGGACTCGAACTGTTCCTCTTGCCGCAATTCCAAATGCAGGCGCACCTCCTCTTCGAGGTCGGCATCAAACTGCCGGCGATGCATCAGCATGCTGAGGCGCCTTGCCAGTTCGCGCAGCCAGTCCATAACGGAGCTCCTTTCAGACCGCTTCAATCACACGCGTGATCGCGCCAATGACGCGTTCGAACTGCGACATCTCGACGGCCAATTGTTTGCGGCCTGCTGCAGTCAGTTGGTAGTAGCGTGCGCGGCGGTTGCCAGCCGTCGTGCCCCACTTCGCGGTCACCCATCCCTTGATGAGCATCCGCTGCAACGCCGGGTACAATGAGCCTTCTTCGACTTGGAGAACGTCATCCGATATCCGCTGAATAGAATTGGCGATTTCATATCCATGCATCTCACCGGACCGCGCCAAAGTTTTCAAGATCAGCAGATAGAGTGTTCCTGGAGGAATCTCGTCTCGGTGCAAGGATCACCTCTGGCATAGTTAGACTATGTAAGTGTCGGATGGTTAGCAGCCGCTGTCAAGGGATCAAGTGCTCCGGCTCCCGCCCCTTCAAAAGGCGTTGGGAAGCGAAAGGTGAGATTCTCGGTGGTTTGTCGGCAACTCGGAAACTATATCAACGCCTCGTGGTTCTTCTCGTGACGGCGGCAGTCGCTTGGCCATGTCCGCTGGTCACCGGAAGCTGCCCCCCGCCTCACGACCCTTGACAGAAATCTTCAAAATGATATTCTTGTTTTAGGTAGTCTTGTATATTTTCGATGAGGCGGCGCTCAGGCCGCCTTTTTCATTTTTGGCCTTCGCGACGCTCGGCCTGACGCTCTCTGCTTTGCCCTTCTCCTTGGTTTCGCGAGGCACCTAGTACGACTGCCCCTTATTCCGAGCTGCATGGGCAGCCCGTGCCCTTCTTCCCGTGCCGAGCTGTGGCAGGCAATTGCTGTTCCTGACATCGGAGCTTCTGAAGCCAAAAGCAGCGAGCTTTGGCCAGGAATTATGTTTACGTCTAAACCCTTTACAATCAATATTTGCGAAAACCGCCCGCAAACATTGATTCTAAACAACTTACGAAAATGCTAAGCCCTTTAGAATGTGTATTTGCAAAAAAAAGGGTGGGGGAGGGGCGTGGCGGCACTGGTACAGACCGGGAGCATCCCTGACACTTTAAATGAATTGCGGGCGAAAGGAGCAATGTGCGCACGCTCCCTAGGGCGACTCAGAATCGGGAACGCCGCGTCGGCGCCAACACGTCCATCCGCAGCAAGTCGTCCTGCGTCTCCCGCCGTCGGATAAGCTTTGCGCGGGTCCCTTCAATCAACACTTCGCTCGGCCGCGTCCGCGCATTGTAATTGGAAGCCTGCGTCATGCCATAGGCCCCCGTGGCCCAGATCGCAAGCAGGTCGCCCGGATTTACTTCGCCGAGCGACCAATCGTGCAACAAACAATCGCCCGTCTCGCAGACCGGGCCGACTATGTCCACACGATGAGCGGAAATCTTTCTGTCTCCCGCCTCTCGCGCAATCCTCGTGATCGGATGAACCGCGCCATAAAGCGCAGGCCGCAGCAAATCGTTCATCGCCGCATCCACAACGACAAACGTTTTTCCGCGGTTCCGCTTTGTATAAATCACTCGCGTCAGCAAAATTCCGGCGCTGGCAATAATCGAGCGTCCCGGCTCAAGCAGGAGGTGCACACCAAGCGGCCGAACCAATCCCGCGACCATGCGGGCGTAATCCAATCGCGAAGAGGTCTTCTCGGTCGTGTACCGCACGCCAAGTCCGCCTCCAATGTCCAGATATTTAAGCTCGATCCCCGCTCGCCGCAATTCCTCGACGTATCCCGCAATGCGCCGGAACGCCCGGCGAAACGGATCGAGCGAAACAATTTGCGACCCAATGTGCGCGCTGATTCCCTTCCAATGCAAATGCTTGGAATCTTTGTGTGCCAGATACAGCCGCCGCGCTTCCGGCCAATCGAGCCCAAATTTGTGCGTGTGTTTTCCAGTCGAGATATGCGGATGTCCGCCCGCCGCCACATCGGGATTAACCCGAATCGCCACACTCGGAATTTTTCCGCCACGGCCAGCATGTCGCTCCGATTCTTCCAGCAGAACTTCCAATTCCGCTTCAGATTCAACATTGAAAAGGAGAATCCCGCCGCCGCGCGAAGAGGGCGCATATTGCAGCGCATCGCGAATCTCGTGTCGCGTTTTGCCCACGCCGGAAAATACAATCCGGTCGCCGCGCACTCCCAGATGCCCCAAATGTTCCAGCTCGCCGCCCGAAACAATGTCAAACCCGCTCCCCAATTTCGCGAGGTGATTCAAAATCGAAAGATTCCCGTTGGACTTCACCGCAAAACAAATCGTATGCGGCGTTTTGCCAAGTCCACCTTCCAACTCGGTGTAAGCATTCGTAATCGCAGCGGAGCTGTAAAGATAACTTGGTGTCCCGAACGACGCAGCCGCCGCCACAAGGTCGACGCCCTCGCAAAACACATGTTCCACGCCCTTCTGCCGGGGCCAATCTTTCCAGGCAAACTGCGGCGTGAATTCCGCGGGATCGACAAACGTCAGCTTCCTGTGGGAACCACCGGCTTGCGCGCTCATCGCACCTTCAACACCACCAGAGTCCGGTCGTCCGCCAGCGGCGCGCTCTGCGCAAACCAATCCACCTCGCGGAAAATCAAATCCGCAAGGTCGCTCGCGCCAAGAGCATTTTGCTGCTCGATGATCGCCCGAATTTTCTCCGTCCCGAAGAATTGCCCTTCGCTGTTGCTCGTCTCCGAAATTCCGTCGGAGTGAAAAACGAGAATATCTCCAGGCGCGAGCGTCACTCCCCACTCGTCGTAGCTCACCTCTTCAAAAATCCCCAGAGGAAATCCCGTGAGCGCGATTTTGTCGCAGCGCCCATCCTTATAAAGCAGCGGCTGCGATTGCCCTGCATTCGCCACGCGCAACTTGCTTCGCCCCCTCTGCCATGTCGCGAAGCACGCGGTCATGAAGCGGCCCTCGATTCGCCGCTCGCCGACGATCTGATTCATCTGCTTGAGCATTTCCGCCGGCTGAAGCTTTTGCGGAGCCAAACTTCTCATAATCCCGATGGCCACCGCGCCATAAAGCGCCGCCGCCGTTCCCTTCCCGCTCACATCGCCAAGCGCGATGCCAAGCTGCTGCGGCCCATAACGCAAAAAATCATACAAATCGCCCCCAACTTCTCTCGCGGAAAGATAACGCGCCGCCAGATCCAATCCGAAATCTTCGGTGGGCACGGAACGCAGCAGCGCGCCTTGAATCCTTTTGGCCGCTTGCAAATCGCGCTCCAGACGCGCCTCATCGCGCGCCACTTGTTCGTACAAGCGCGCATTTTCGAGCGACACAGCCAGATTCGCCGCCAGAATCGAAAGTGTCTGAACGTGGTCCTCGGTAAAATAGTTCAGCTGCGGACTTTCGAGATCGAGCACCCCGATCACTTTTCCCTTGTGCATCATCGGAATGGCGAGCTCCGACCGCGTCTCAGGGTTCACCATCAAATATCGAGGATCGACCGTCACGTCCGGAACGAGCACCGCCTCTTTCAACGAAGCCGCCGCACCCACGATCCCCTCGCTCGCCGCCACGCGCATTTTCCCTTGAACTCGCTGCCCGTGCTTGACGTCCAGACGATGACGGAACACTTTCTGATCGTCGTCATACAGCATGAGACTCAAGATCTGGTAATCGATCACTCGCTTAATCTGCTCGGCCGCGCGCCGCAACAATTCCTCGACATCAAGAATCGAGCTCGTCTCGCGCCCCACTTCATTCAAAAGCAGCAGCGTCTCCGCCTGCGCCCTCACTCGCTGGAACAAACGCGCATTCTCGATGGCCACGGCAAGACGGCTGGCAAGCAATGTCAATATGCTTTGCTGCTCGCGCGTGAAGTAATTCAGCTGCCCGCTTTGGATATCGAGCACACCTACGCATTTCCCCTGCAACATCAGCGGAACTGCCAGTTCCGAGCGCACGCTTTCTATCGCGTTAATGTATCGCGCATCTTTGGAAGTATCGCCCACGCGCACTGGGTGGCCGGTCGCCGCCGCTGTCCCGGTGATCCCTTGACCGATCGGAACATGCAAATTGTTGGCGAGTTCCCGCGGGTAGCCGATGGAAAATCTGTGTTTGAGGTACGCGCCGTTGCCCTCAACCATCAGCACTCCGAAAATTTCGTAGTCGATGTGTTTTTTGATCAGTGCCGCGCTGCGCGCGAGCACCTCGTCCAGATCGAGGGATGAATTGACCTCTTCACCGATTTCCGCCAGCGTGGTCAGAACTTCGGCGGAAACTTCCTTCGGTTCGGTAGCTGCCGTTTGCGTGGCAGTTGCGTCAGTCGAATCGTTGGTGGGATTCATGAACTCATTTCATTATAGCAGGCAGGCGCGGCGCGATTAGAGTTCGTCCGGCTGTGTGGCAATACAGACATGGCTGCGCCGGCCGCCTCGAACTCTGCGTCCTCGTAGCGCAGTGCAATCAATCGCCTGCTTTTTTGGCTTTCTCGGGCGGCTTGAGAGTCAGCACTCCGACTCCCTCAAGGTTGCGGTACCGCTCCGCATAATCCAGCCCAAACCCAACGACGAATTCGTTGGGGATGCTGAATCCGACGTATTCCGCTTGCACAGAAGCGATGCGCCGTTCCGGTTTGTCCAGAAGCACCGCGACGCGCAACCGCTTCGGCTTGCGCTGTTCGAGAATCCGCAAGAGATATTGCAGCGTCATCCCGGTGTCCAAAATATCTTCGACCACGATCACCGTCTTTCCTTCGATGCTTGCGTCCAAGTCCTTAGTCAGCCTCACTTGCCCGGACGACCGCGTATCCTTTCCATAGCTGGACACCGCAATGAAATCCAGCGATACTTCGCCAGGAATTCCGCGTGCCAAATCGGAGAGAAAAAACACCGCGCCTTTGAGAACGCCCACCAGAAGCAACGGCTCATCCGGAAAATCCTCGCGGATTTGTTTCGCGATTTCCAGGATTCGCCGGTGAATGCGGGCTCGCGGTATGAAAATCCTGACCTTCTCGCCGGGAGCACCTTGCCCGCTTACGATGCCCTTTTTCTTTATCGCCATTGTCTTCCCCGAACTGGAAGCGCGACTCTAACGCACGTTCTCCTCCGTGAGCAAGACTCATCTCGCCGAACGCAGCGCTTTGGCATCCCTCGCGCCGACTCGCTCCGGAAGTGGGAGGCCAATTGTAAAGCCGCAGCTCGTCTCGGCTATACTTCAAGCTCTGGAGAACTCGTTTGCTCGAAGCCGCAAAAAGCACACTTTTAATTCTCAGCGCGCTGTTTCCCATCGTCAACCCGTTGGGCGGCAGCCCGATTTTTCTGACGCTGACGAAAGATTACTCCGCGCCTGACCGTCGCGCGCTGTCGTGGCGCGTCGCCGTTAACAGTTTTTTTCTGCTGGTGTGTTCCTGCCTGATTGGAACGCACATCCTCGGTTTTTTTGGCATCTCCCTGCCGGTCGTTCAAGTCGGCGGAGGGCTAGTCGTCGTTTCCACCGGTTGGGCGATCCTCAATCGTACTGATGACGATGACGACCGCCAAGAAAACGCTCGCAAAAAAGTTGCTCCCCGCGACGAATTCAAAAACGCCTTCTATCCCCTCACATTGCCTCTGACCGTGGGCCCCGGCTCGATCTCCGTAGCGATCACTCTGGGGGCCAACATTCCCCGCAACCACGGCGTGAATTTTCTACAGATTCTTGCTCTGATCATTGGTTCCTTCATCATCGCCGTGAGTGTCTATCTCTGCTACGGCTTTTCGGATCGATTGGCGCGCGCGCTGGGAGCCACGGCGATGAGCGTCATTATGCGGCTATCTTCCTTCTTGCTGGTCTGTATTGGGGTGCAAATTCTCTGGAACGGCGCGAAAGCCCTGATCGCCACGCTGCCCGTGTTCGGACACTGAAGCAAAGGCCGCCCGAACGCAGCCGTCCCGGCCCTAAATTCCCAGAGCCCGCATGCGGCTTCCGCGCACTTAGTAGTTCAAATGGAAATTCAGCAAGTGCCAGTGGTAAATAAACCAGAAAAATCCCAAGCACCCGAAAGCCAGAAATGTATTCCAGAGTTTGTTCCAGAACCATTGCTGCCCGTCGCCCCAGGATTTCACTGCGTTGTAGATGGCAACCAGCGAGCCTAGACCAGCAAGAAGGCCGATGACTTGCAGCAAGTGCAGCCAAAGATCCGAGCGCTCGGAGAGCGCGGAGGGGCTGTCGAGCTTGCTGACGAAACTCACCAAGCCTATCACGTAGATGACGACGCCAAAGCAAACCAGCCGGACCAGCATCCGCAGCCGCTTCGCGCCAGCATCCAAAGTGAGCGGCTTTGCATAATGCTTGCGAATCATCGCTGCAACGGGCCATAGCAGGAGCGTCAGCACAATCACGCAAAGGGCGAAGCCAATGACGAAATAGTTGAAGCCCTGCTTGTCAAAAATGTCGTTCACCTGCTGAAACACCATGAACGGATAGTCGATATACGCAACGCGGCGCCCCGAGGCGTCCTTGACGAAGGCAATCTTGCCCTTTCCGTCCACGTCGCGGAAAACCATCGGCGCAATTTCACGGTAGTGTATCGGCTGCTGATTTAGGCCCTTCATTCCCGCCATGGAGATGGTGCTGTCTTTCGGACTGAAGGTAATCTTGGTCTCGCCAATCATGTTGGTCACTGCCAGAACATTTGTTTCAAATCGCCGGCTGACTTCGTAGTCGCCAACGACACTTTGCGCATCCTGAGCGGCGCTGGCCAGAACCGGTTCATTCGGTGGAGGCGCCGGAAAATAGCGGTCCATGAATTTGTCGTAAAGAAGGCCGCGCGCGTCGATTTCGCCGCGGCCGGCGCTATTGTAAGAAACGAAGATTCCGACGTTGGCGTCGAGAATCAGGAACAAGTCACTGTGGAAGTAAACCGTGTCTCCGCCATGGGAGATGACGCGGTGGCCGTTTTCCAATTGCTCATAAAAACCCAGGCACATGGCGTTCATCGCCGGCGGCCAGCCTGCTTGCCGCGCGTGCATCTCGATCGCCGTTTCCGGCTTCAGGATTTGCACGTCCCCGTAACGCCCGTTTTGCAGATGCATGATCATGAAATGCGTCATATCCACGGCAGAGGCCGCGAGAGATCCGGCGGGAGCAACCTGGACGTACTCGAAGGGCTTCGCCTCGCCGGACCCGAGCTGGTAACCGTCGGACATGAAGGGCTTGAGCGCTTCCGGCAACGGCTGACGAAAAGTGGCGTGTGTCATATTCAGCGGCTTGAAGAAGTGCTGTTCGACGTAATCATTAAAATCCTGTCCGGAAACGCGCTCGACGATGTAGGCCGCCAATGTCGTTGCATAATTCGAATAGGCTGGCGTCGTTCCCGGCGGGAAGATCCTCGCCGGCATGTGCGCCTGTAGATATTGCGGCAGGGGGCGCAGGTCTTCCGCCGATCCCACGAACAAGTCTTTTGCCGTCTCCTCGAAGCCAGAGCGATGCGTCATGATATCGCGCAGCGTGATGGGCTTTCCGAACGCGGGCGGAATCTTAAAATCGAGATAGTCGTTGACGTCGCGGTCCAGGTCCAGTTTGCCTTGCTCGACTTGTTGCATCACCGCGGTCCAGGTGAACAACTTGGAAATTGAGCCGGGACGGAAGAGCGTGGTTTCCGGCGAAATTGGGGTTTTCTTGGCCACGTCCGCGTAACCGTAGCCCTTCGCCAAAACGAGCTGGCCGTCTTTCACCACGGCAATGACCGCGCCCGCGATGTCTGCATGTTCGATCTCTTGCGGCATGAAGCCGTCGAGAAATGCGCCGAGGTCGTCCGCCGTCAGCACGGGCGCCTTCGCTTCCGCGTTAGCCGCAGGAGCGTCTTTCTCCGAAGCCGCGGGCGCTTTTGATTCCTTTGCCTTGGGTGCTTGCGCATAAATCGCGGCGCAACTGAAAACCGCCGTGCCAACCAGCCAAGCGAGCCTCGTCTGCATCAATTTTTTCACTGGAAATGCCTCCCATTCACCGAACGCCCCGCCGAACTGGCAAGCGGCGCTTGCAAGCCTCTTAGGCGCGCTCGGGACGAATGAAACATTTGTTGCATTCTTGTGTGAGGGAGACTAAGTAGCACGGGCTCGATTGTCAAGCGTTTTGCTGCGGACGGCCAGGCACGCCCGGACGAGGAAAGGCACGGGGCGAGCGGCGTCTTCCGTGCGCACGCTGCGCCGCTATCAGTGGCTCGCGTCTACTTCGTGGTTGCCGGCGAATGTTTCAAATATTCCGAGAGGTTGGACTGCTGGAGCGAGCGGAACTCAATGCAGGCATTCACTCGGTCTTTGCCATTTTGCAGGATGCGCTCCGACCCAGGAAGATTCTGGGCGGCGAAAAACTCTTGCGCGTCATCCCGCAATTTTCCATCACAGAAGAGGCCCGCGACCTCCGCGATGCCTTCGCCAAGAGAAGCATCTCCTTTCGCAGTGATGGCCTTGAAGCTAGTTTTGAATAATTCCCAGGCAGCGGCTTGCGTGTTCACGTTCTGTAAGGGTGCTACAACCAGATCGAGATCC
Source organism: Candidatus Acidiferrum sp. (assembly GCA_049792735.1). Lineage (GTDB taxonomy): Bacteria > Acidobacteriota > Terriglobia > Acidiferrales > UBA7541 > Acidiferrum. The sequence continues at coordinate 4,255 of JBARBE010000213.1, read as the reverse complement.
TGATTTTTCACATCGGGCCCGAGGGCAAATTCAATGGTGCGCTTCGCTAAATCAACGCTCGGAAACTGGCCGAGCGCATGAAAGTAGTTGTAATACTCTTCCGGCGTCTTCGCCGATTTCAGTTGCGCCAGGTACCGGTCGTACAGATCCGTGTTGCCCACGAGCGCCGCAACAGATAGCGCATTTCCCGCGATCGCTCCATCCACGGAAGCTGGATCCTTCATATACTGCTCCACGATAATGCGGGATTTCTCGATGAGTTGCGGATCGCGGCCGTAAGTTGCGAGAGCTGCGAAAACGTCGGAGCGCAAACCCCGCTTATCATCGGAGTCGCCTGAGGCGGGCGTTTCTCCCAAATCCGCCGCCACCGGCTTTAGAAGACTCCGAACCCACTGCTCGAAAGCCGCGCGGTCGGCGTCACTGACGATGTAATCGTGAATGCCCGCGAAGTGTTCGGTCATGGCGTCCACCGTGGCACGCGTACGTTCACCCTTCATTTTTTCGAGCGTCCCAAGATAATCCGCGATATTGAGCCGGCCTATTCGGACCATCGCCCATTCGTCAGCGAGGAATTGGATGCGCTCCTCGGGCGAAAAATTCGTCTCGAGTTCATCGCTGATTTTGGCAAAGACGGCTGGATCGTAACCGCTGCGGTAGTAGCCCCGCGCGCCTGCATTGGCGTACACCCAGGGCGAGCAGCCGGGCAGTTCAAAAGATTGTTGCCGCTGCGTCAGCAGAAAATACGTGCCATCCTTTTCTCCATCGGCGCGGAGATCCACGGGAACTTGCCAGACTTCCTGCGAGCCGGCCGCCATTCTTTCCGCATCGCCAAAATAGCGTTCCTGCGAGAGCGTTACCTTCGTGGTTTCTTTCGCCTTCTTTTTGTGGAAGCGTCCGCCGGTGCTGCCTCCGCCGGCACATTCCGATTTGACAGTGATCAGAGGCGCGCCGGATTGTTCCGTAAAACTCGCCATGATCTTATCCACTGGTTTCTCGGAGGTGGCCGCCACTTGATCCCAAAAATCTTCCGCGGCGGCATTTCCGTAGGCGTGCCTTGCGAGATAAGCGTTCGCGCCTTTACGGAAAACGTCCGGGCCAACGTAGGCTTCCACCATTCGCAGAACGGACGCGGCCTTCGCATAGGCGATTCCATCGAAAAGCGTTTGTATCTCGGCTGTCGTATCTGCTTTCCCTCGGACTGGTCGCACTGAGGCAATCGAATCCGTGGAGAGAGCGTCCTGGGTCTGCTGAATTTCTTCGCGCTCGGCGTGCCGCGCCGGATCCCACGATTCGACCGGTTTGAAGGCCATCCACGTGGCAAAGCCTTCGTTCAGCCAGATGTCGTTCCACCACTTCATGGTCACCAGATCGCCGAACCACATGTGCGCCATTTCGTGCGCGAGAACGTCGGCTACAGCGCGATGGGCGTCGACGGACGCGGTTTTGTCATCAATAGTGAGCAGCGTTTCCCGGTACGTGATGGCCGCCGTGTTTTCCATAGCGCCCGCGGAAAAATCTGGAAACGCGATGATGTCCAGCTTTTGGAACGGATACTTCGTTTGGAAATAAGTGTCGTAAAACTTCAGATTGTTTTCGGCGGCGAGCAACGCGTAGGAAAGCAGTTCCTTCTTTTCGGGCACCGCGCACACGCGGATGGGAATACCGTCCGCGCCGCCGCTGATACATGCGAAGTCTCCAACCATCATGGCCACAAGGTAGGAAGACATCTTGGGCGAATCGGAAAATTGCAAGGTGTGCTTGCCGGGTTCGGGGCCCGGCGTGTCGGAAATGATGCTGCCGTTCGAAATGGCTGTGTCGCCTTTGTCGACGACGAGCGCGATTCGGAACACGGCCTTGTACCCGGGCTCATCAAATGAGGGAAAAGCGCGGCGCGCGTCCGTCGCTTCAAATTGCGTGACCGCATAACGGCGGCGGGCCGTTTGGCTCAAGTAAAAGCCGCGAAGCTTGTCGTTCAGAATTCCGGCAAAACGAATGTGGATTTCGGCGGGTCCGGCCGGCACTGCGGCTGGCACGGTGAACGTCGCCATCTCGTTCTTGTCGTCAGTGGTTACCGCGGCGGCTTGCTTGAAATCCGCCGAGCCGATCCATACCTCCTTAAATTCGATTTCAGCTGAATTCAGGACGATCGTTGTCGCTGGTTTTTGAAGATGAACATGAATCGTTTCGTCGCCGGTGAATGTCGCGCTGCTAAGATCCGGTTCGTACTTCAAGTCGTAAGAGTCAGGGACGACGTTGTCCGGCAGCCGTTGCGCCGGGATTCCTGAACTCGAGAATACTGTCCACATCGCCACTACGATCAGGCGTTTCATCATTTTTGCCTTCTCATCGGTCACAGAGTCTGCGCTGTATGACCATCGCGCGCCGTAAGAGGATAGCAGGCAATTCGGCTGAGGGGCATTGGTGATTTGTCGGGCGTGAGCGCGCGGTTCGCGTTCTGAAACTTAAGCCGCGGTCCGCTTGCTTCCCCAATGGTTTGTGCGCACGGTGAGTTTTTCGATGCGGTCGCGCCTTACTGTGTATCCGATTCCGGGTGACTTCGGAACGCGGATGGTTCCCTTTGGTGTGACTTCGACTTCGGGCTCGATAATGTCCTCGGCCCAATAGCGTTTACTCGCGGACACGTCGCCGGGAAACGTGAAGCCCGCGAGCGTCGACATAGCGATGTTATGCGCACGGCCGATTCCGCTCTCGAGCATTCCGCCGCACCACACAGGGGTGGAATGTGTGCGGCAGACTTCTTCCACTCGCTGCGCTTCGAAGTGGCCGCCGACGCGGCCGAGCTTGATATTAATGATTCGGCAGGCTTTCAATTCGATGGCGGCCAGTGCGTGTCGGGAGTTGTTGATGCATTCATCGAGGCAAATTGCCGTTTGAATCTGAGACTGCAATTTCGAGTGCGCGTAAATGTCGTCCCAATGCAGCGGCTGCTCGATCATGAGCAGCTTGAACTCATCGAGCTTGCGTAGATGTGCCACGTCTTCGAGGCGGTAAGCGGAATTCGCGTCCACGGAAAGGAGGATTTCCGGAAATTGTTTGCGAACTGCAGCAACGTATTCCAAATCTTTTCCCGGTTTAATCTTCAACTTGATGCGCTGGTATCCGCTGCGCAGCTCTTCTTCTACTTTTTTTACCAGGGCTTGCGGATTTTCGCGAATGCCGAGAGATACACCGCAGGCAATCTCTCCCAGAGTGCCGCCGAGCAACTTTGAAAGCGGAACACCTTTGAGCTGGGCCTCGGCGTCCCAAAGAGCATTTTCTACTCCGCTCTTGGCCATTTGATGTCCGCGGATGGCGGCTAGCAGGGGAAGACAGTCGGCGGCGCGGGAGATCGTTCTACCGATTAGCGCGGGAGCGACAAAATCGGAGATGACATGCCAGGCGGTGTCGGTGGTCTCGGAGTTGTAGCCCGGCGTTTCGCTCGCTGTAACTTCGCCCCAGCCGCTCACTCCGTCCGCAACGACTTCAACGAGAATAATTCTGCGCTGATGGGAAACGCCGAAGCTCGCTTCGAAGGGAGCGTTCAGGCGCATTTGTATTTCGCGCAATGTGATGGATTCGATCTTCATAAAGCTCCCGGTGGCAGGTTCCTTGCGCTACTTCAAACTGAGTGGATGCATCACAATCCGGCAGATACCCGGCGAATTCCGGACGTTTCCGGCTCGGAAGGCTCCGGTTACTCGGGACGACATCACATCCGCGGCAACGCCAATACATCGCGCGTCGCGTTCTGTCAAGCCGATCCCCTTTTCTTCTCGTCCCGCGCAGTTTCGTTTTGCTTCAACTTCCCGCTTCTGCAACATCTGTTGCGCAATTCGAATCGCTGCGCGCTGATTGCCTGTGCCGTTCGAGGGCGTACCGCCGCAAGTGCGCCCCCGCTCATCGGCCGGCGGTCGGATTATACTGTAACATTCGTTGCAGAACGATGAATATCGGCATTCTGAGGAAGCAATAATTTCCTTGGGTGTCTGGCGGTGCAGTTTCCTCTCCCTGGGCGTAGAATTTGCGCCGGCGAAGGCGCTTTATGATTAGGAGAAAACCGAACGCATTCCCGATACGTCACTAATCTCCCTGAGGCTCGATTATGAGTGATGCAAAGAAAAACGTTCCTGACGACCGAGCGATTGGGCTGGATGCTTCCATCACGCGGCGGGATTTTTTGGGCTCGACGCTGCTGGCTTCCGGAGTTGGATTGCTCGGCGGATTAAATCCGGCGGAACTTCTGGCCATGTCGAAA
>JBARBE010000212.1:0-1719 GCA_049792735.1 Candidatus Acidiferrum sp. | reverse complement strand
CGGTAGGCCACCGCCACCGCCGACCCGCTCAGCGCGACAACCAGAAGGGCGAACCCGAGACCCAGCACCGTCCAGTCGAACGCGATGCCCCGGTCTGGGTACACCGGCCGGACCGGCCCGATCGGGGCCAGCGGCGACAGCAAGACCGCCACCGCCACCGCCAGCAGCGCCCCGGTCATCACCGCGCCGACGACACCGATGAGCCCGTCGCAGACAGTCATCGCCGGCCCGGCCCCCAGCGCTCGCAAGATCGCGCCGTCCTCGGCGTCGCGGCGCACCAGACGGCTGATCACCTGACCGCTGATCACCAGCGCGGCGAGCGCCGTGATCAGCCCGAACACGCCGAAGGCGACGGCCTCGGGCCGGATGGTCCGCTCCGCCTTCGCCACCAGCGGGGCACTCGTCTGCGACCCGCTGACCTGCCCGAGGGGCGGCGTGATCTTCGTGATGGCCGACAGCACCGTCGCCTCGTGCCGCGTCCCGCCATCGAGCTGCAAGGAAACGTAGGAGTAATAGGCGCAGCACGATTCCAGCCGCCGGGTCAGCGCCGGGGTAAGCACCGCCAGCTGATCACCCAGAGCCGCGTCATCGTCCTGCACGACCTGCGCGTCAAACTCAATGATGCCGACCAGCCTCAACGTGATCACCAGGTGCGGCTTGCCCGCCGTATTCCCGGCGAACGCCGAGTTCACCTGGGCTGTGGTGTAGAAAGCCAGCCGCAGCGCCGACCCGATGCGCAGCCCCTCCTCGGCGGCGGCACCCGCGGACATGACCATCTCGTTGTCGCGCGAAGGATCGGCCATCCGGCCCTGCACCACGCTAACCCGATCCTGCGTGAAGTACTCCCCATCCGGGCTTCCCTCGACCGAGGGCGGTGCTTCACCGGGGACTCCGCCCTGGCCGGCCGGCCCCAGGACCTGCAGCGTGCCGTCAAAGCCAATGACATCCACCGCGCGCCTGACATACCGCACCCCGGCGATAGCCCGGTCTATCCGCGCCGAGTAGCCGCTGCCCGTGATCGGATCGAACTCGGTGAACGCCTGCACATCCCCGGGATTGGTACTCGCCAGATACGCCGGAAACGAGGACTGCGTGCGGCGGGCACCCGCGACCGCCGCCATCGCCACGCCACCCACCACACCGATGAGCAGGACCAGCGCCACATACCCGCTCCACCGGGCGCGGAAACAAGCCCGGAACCGATAGCCCGCCTCGCGCACCACGCTCGCGGGCAACCTTGCACGCACCGACCAGCACCCCCCACTCGCCCGGCCCGCTACGTCCTTCGGCTCGCAGGTCGCTGCACGCCAAGTCTGGCCCGGCCACGCCGCGAACCCAAGGCAGCTAGCCCGCCGGGCCTGCCTCGTGCTACCACCCACCCCGCGAACCGGACATGTCGCCTGAGGTCCGCGCAGAACTGGACGATCTGTACGCAGTGCAGGTCCATCAGCACGGCTGTTGGCAGAGGACAGAATCGGCGATCTGAGCGATTTTGAATTGCTGAGCAGGCGTTTCTCGTTGCTGTGCATAGTCCTGTCGGCGCTAGGGCGGCGGGCCGGGCGCTGTGGTGGTAGAGGGTCCGCGCCGGGTGCGCACGGTGGTGTTTCGAAGGCGTTCGCGTGGACCGGCGCCGACTGTCGGCGCTGACGGGTCCGCCGGTGCGCTGCGTTCGGTAGGGAACCGCCATCCGGCCGGGACCTGGGCGTCCCTGCCGGAAGG
>JBARBE010000211.1:0-3969 GCA_049792735.1 Candidatus Acidiferrum sp. | reverse complement strand
TGGTCATCGAGTTCGGACAGCAGGCCGTTCACCATGTCGCGGCAGGTCACACGCTGGGCTGTCTCCGAGGGCTTACCCACGCTGCCCGGGGAGATCCCGGCCGCGACGACGGAATCGAGGGCATCCGCGACCGCTGCCGGGTCTGGGTGCGGCGGAGCCGCGGACGCCGCCGGACATGCCTTCACCGATCCCGCTGCACACCGGGCATAATAAGTTTATAAAGTTAGATGAATACGGGTAAACTCAGCAGAACGGGAGGAGAGCCAGTGCCCAACGAGATCCGGGAGGCCTACTTCCGCGACGATCCGCCGGATGTCACCAAGCGGCGGGCCAAGTCCGCCGAGCTCTGTTCGGCGGACCGCCTTTTACCATAAGCGATTCCTGCGACGGATGAGGATCTGAACGCCATGACCTGTTCCAGCATTCTGGTAACCGGAGCCAGCGGGCTGCTCGGCTCCAACATCTGCCGCCTCGCCGTCCGCGACGGCCGCCACGTGCGCGGCATGGTTCGCACGACCGCGGACGCGGAGGTGCTACGGGCGCTCGGCGTCGAGCCCGTCATCGGCGACGTCACCGACCCGTCTTCGCTCGCCGACGCTATGAAGGGCATCGACGGCCTGGTCCACTCCGCCGCGATCATCAGCGGCACCTGGTCCACGGCCGCGCCAGAGGAGTTCGACCGGGTGAACTACCAGGGGTCGCTCAACGTGCTGGACGAGGCGCGGCGACAAGAAGTCGGCCGGGTGACGGTCGTCCTTTCCAAGGTGATCTTCGATCACCGGGCTACCGTGACGGAGAACGCCCGCCTGGTGCCGCCGAGCCCGGAGCACATGCCCTACCTGCAGACCAAGCTGGCGATCTACTACGAGAGCATGCACCGCGTCTGCCGCGGCGAGCAGATCATGTTCGCTGTCCCGGGCGCGATGTACGGCCCCTCGCCGTTCACCGAGCGGGCGCTGCACCCGACCCTGTTCACCGGCAGCCTCTACAGCGCCATCCGGGGCGATCTCACGGAGTACGCGAGCTTCCCAATGAGCTGGCCCTACGTCGACAACGCGGCCCAGGTCACGCTGGCCGCGCTGGACCAGGGCCAGCCGGCCCGGATGTACCTCATCTCGGGAATCCCGGACGAGGACATGAGCCTAGCCGCCTTCTGCAACCTGGGCTGCGCGGCTGCCGGCGTCGCGCACCGGGTCCGCGATGTCCCCCTGGCCGAGATGACCAGCGACATCGGTTCGATGCGGGCGCTGGCTGAGCGGACTTACCCCTCACCGCTCGTCGATGCCGCGCGCACCAACGCCGAACTGGGCATCACCCTCACCCCTGTCCGCGAGGGCGTCGAGAAGACGGTCGCCTGGCTGCGCGCGCAGGGCAAGATCTGAGGATCTCAGCCAGTCGGAAGGAGGCGGCCATGATCAGCGTCGAGGACAGGCTCGCGATCCGCGAGCTGATCGCGCTGTACGGCTACATCATCGATGAGCGGCAGTTCAGCCGGACGGGCGAGATCTTCACCGCCGACGCGCGGTACGACGTCACCGACTTCGGCAAGGGCGTCTGCCACGGACCGGGGAGATCGCCGCGGAATGGGGCAGCCCGCGGGCGCGTCATCCGCTGGCCCATTACGCCATCGACGTGATCATCAGCGAAGACAGCGACGGGACCGTGCGGGTGATCTGCGAGGGCCTCGGCCTGGGCCCGGACGCCGGAGAACGTCGAGGGCATGTCGGCCGACGCGCTGCGGGCCGGGATCCCCTGGACGTTCGAGACCTTTCCCGAGCACCTCGACGCGGTGGCGCGAACCAGGCCGAAGCTGAAAGTGGCGGTCACGCTCGGACACACGCCACTGCGGCTGTACGTGCTGGGCAAGGAAGCCGCCGACCGCGAAGCCGCCGAAGCCGAGATCGGCCACATGTGCAAGATCGTCTGCGAGGCGATGGACGCCGGGGCGATCGGCTTCGCGTCCTCCCGCCAGCCCGCCCACGCCGGCGCCGGGGGCAAGCCGATGCCGAGTCGGCTCGCCACCATGGAGGAGCTCCTTGCGCTCGCCGAGCCGTTGGGCGAGCGCAGCCACGGTATCTTCGCCATCGCCCGCCGCTCCGACTCCGACGCGCAGGAGATCGCCGAGCTGTCGGTCCGGGGCGGCCGGTCGCCTGGACGGCGCTGAGCGCCAGGCCCCGCGGGCGGGCCGACTGATCCGCGACGGGGGCGCGTCCGCCGGCCCCGTCGGATAGCAGCCGGTGCGCCAGCATCCGTTCGGCTGAAATCGAGATGATCCCCAGCGGCCAGTAGTGACTGTGACCACGAACGCGCGCCGCCAGCCGGGGCCAGCAGCCGGGGGCATCCCTAGCGCCGTAACGGACGGCCCGTTGGCGATTTTTAACTAGTTAAATAATTGACTTGATGTAATTCGACATATAAGATGCCGGTAATCGTGATGCGGACGCGTCATGGCGGCCAAGGAGTGCAAGTGGTGGAGTCGGCCCTTCCTCGAGCGGAGCAGGTCAGAGCGGGCTACGGGCCGGTCGCGGTCGTCCAAGGGATCGACCTCGAAGTCCGGCCGGGCGAGGGGGTCGCCTGCTTGGCGCTAACGGGGCGGGCGCCCGTGCGCCGGGCCTCCGATGCCGGACTTGGCGTGCTGCTGGTGAAGCAGCACGTGCGCAAGGTCCGCGGTTTCGCCGACTGCGGTTACGAGCTGCGGCGCGGCCGTGTGGTGCTGCAGGGCGCCGCCGCCGCGCCCAAGGCGTTGCTCCAGGAAATCGAGAGCATTTACCTCTCCGCCGGTGGGCCGCCCGAAGCTGCCGAGGACATCGACGAATAGCGCCGGCCGAGCCGTCGCTGCTTTTCCGAAACCCAATAATTCCCGAAAGAAGGTGGCTGATGAACATGCGGAAATTCTCTAGACCCGCGGCCGGGGCCGCGCTGTGCGTGCTCGCCATTACCGTCGCGGCCTGTAGCAGTTCGGGTAGCAGCACGAGCTCCCCGGCCAGCACCGGGGCGAGCGCGAGCCCCGCGGGAGCTGTCAGCACCGCGACCGGCAGCCCGATCAACATCGGCGTGATCCAGCCGACTAATACCGCGATCTACAACGCCGGGGACGAGGTGGCCGCGGTCCGCGCCGCGGCCCTGGCCGTCAACGCCGCGGGCGGGATTAACGGCCACAAGGTGGTGGTCGATTACTGCAACAACCAGGACGACCCGAACATCACCGCGGCCTGCGTCCGGCAGATGATCTCGGACAAGGTGGTGGAGCTGGCGGCCGGGATCGACATCCTCGGCCCCTCCATGGTCCAGTCCCTGTCGGCCGCGGGCATCCCGGTGGTCGACGAGGATGCCCTGTCCCTGGGCGAGATGACTGCTCCCACCGCGTTCCCGCTGACCGGCGGCATCCCCGCGGCCATGGCGGTCGCGACGTCCGTCGCCGCGCAGCGAGGTTACAAGAAGATCCTGCTCGTGGCCAACTCGGGTAACCCGTTCGAGACCACCTTCGAGGCGGCGGTCTCCGGGACGGCGAAGCGGTACGGCCTCGCCTACGCGGGCGTCGTTGACTTCCCCGTCGCCGGGATCTCGGACTTCAGCCCCTACGCGGCCAAGATCGTCAACTCGGGGGCCGATATCGTCGACGTCACGCTGGCCATCAACCAGGAGGTCCCGCTGATCGAGGCGGTGCGCGCGCTCGGGTCCAAGGTGCAGTTCATCACCGGCTCCGGGGCCTTCACCGACGCCGACATCACCCGGTACGCCAGCACGGTCAACGGGCTCTACATCGTCAACGACGTGCCTCCCGTGAACGCCGCCACCGAGGCCAGGTTCCCGATGATCAAGACATTCGTAGCGCAGGTCAAGGCCGAGGCGGCGACGGGCGACAGCGACGCGAACGCCTCGACCATGCGGTCCTTCGCCTTGCGGGTGTGGGACGGCCTGGAGGCCCAGTTCCAGATCATGAAGGGCATGAAGGGCCCGATCACGGCC
>JBARBE010000210.1:0-9143 GCA_049792735.1 Candidatus Acidiferrum sp. | reverse complement strand
ATGGGGTGAACCCCTCTGTTGAGACAGTTTGGAATTGGCACACATGCAGTTCAATGATTTTTCCTTCTCAAACTTCCTCTTCTCCTTCAGGATGACGCTCGGCTGGTGAAGCGGAGGCGAGCTCTGCTGGAGAGCAACTCGCCGAGGAATAGCCAGCTGGAGACTCATCGGAACGATGAGCCGGGGGGCGATCTTTGGGTCGCTCCCCGCTATTGTTTCTTCCCGCATCGGACTGATAGATCTCCCCATGCCTGAAAAAACTCATGGTTGCTCCAGCAGAATTCACTGCTGTATTCGCCTCTCGCTCGAACTCTTCCGGCGATCGATAGCCCAGCGCCGAATGTAAACGGCACCGATTGTAGTACTGTTCGATGAAGGCCTCGATGTTACCAAGCAAGTGGTCTAAGTCCCGGCAGTCGTTCGCATAAATCTCCTCCCGTTTGAGTGTCTTCAGAAAACTTTCGCAACTGGCGTTGTCATAGGGGTTCGCCGGCCGACTCATGCTCGGGATCATCTGTTGCTTTCGCAAAACTCTCACGTAGTCTCCGGAAGCGTACTGCACGCCTCGGTCGGAATGATGCACCAAACCTGGCGGGGGCTGTCGCTGGGCAATGGCCTGTTCCAGCGCCGCGATCGGCAATCGGCTCGCGAGTGTCCGGTCCAACGCCCAGCCCACTACTTTCCGCGAAAACGCGTCGAGAATGACGGCCAGGTAGACAAACTCCTTCTTCAAACGGATATAGGTAATATCCGCTACCCAGAGCTGATTCATTCCCGTCAGTTTCATGCGACTGGCGAGATTCAGATAGACCTCGAACTCGTGATCGGAATCCGTGGTCACTACGAACGCCCGCGGCTGCACGGCCAGCAGGTTATCTTCGCGTATGATCCGCAACACACGCTTGTGATTAACAAGCATCCCCCGCCGCCGTAACTCGGCGCTGATCCGTCGATACCCGTATCGGCGGCGATGCTCGACGGCAATCTGCTGAATCGCTGACCGCACTTCCATGTCTTCTTCCGCCGGCATCTCCTCCTGCAACGACCGATAGAAGCCTGCCCGGCTAACCCCAGCTAGCTGACACATTCGCTCGATACTCAAGCTGCCTTGCATCGACATCACTCCCCGGATTTGGTCGTAGATGCCTTCTCGCCAGTGATACCGTGCTTCTGGCGTCGAGCCTCGACTTTTTGCAAGGCACCTTTGAAAAAATCCACCTCCAAGGTTTTCTCGGCCAGCAGTCGCTTTAGCTGGCTGACCTCTTTGCGGAGCGTGGATTCGCGCGGATTCTCTGGCGGCGGTTCGTCGCCGATATCAACAGGGTCCAGTTGATCGCGCCATTTGTACAACAGCCGCCGATGAACGCCAAGCTCCTCCGACAGCGCTACGATGTTCTCGCAACGCTTCAGTCGCTCGACCGCCATTCGACGAAACTCGTTCGGATACCGTCCCTTTCGTTTCCTCGCCACTTTGCAGTTCCTTTCCCTGCAAAGTGTGCCATTTCCGTCTGTCTCAAAATAGGGGTTCAGTCCAGATACTACGATATAGAAGATCTGGCTATCGCGCAGGGGGACGCGGATTGGAGTCACGTCGCCTAGATGACGATCTCGCCGCGGTACCCTCAAAAAACACCTTCGGTTAACAGACATCTATTTTGCTTAATCGCTTCTTATCGGAGCGGATGTCTTACGAGGGCAGTCCAGCAGCTGCGATGAAGCACGAGAGCCAACTTCTCTTCCGTGTTCACCTTGGGCGGTGATCTTCTCATTCGGTTGCTATTTCGTTATGAATCGAGCGTGTCCGCCCAAGTGGCGTCATGACCTTGCGCTTACGGAAACGCCCTCAATTATCTGGATCCGTCTTGAAGCGGTTTTTGTCGATTTTAAGCGTGTTGATCTTAGATTCTAGAGTTGAGCGGGGAATCCCCAACTTGGTGGCGGCCCCCTTGGGGCCAAATATCCGGCCGCGACTTTCTTTCAGGGCGGCCTCAATCATGTTCCTCTCTTGTGCCTCGAGTCTCCGAGGCAGCTCAATTTGGTTTTTCGATTTTGCTATGGGAAACGGCTGTAGCTGCTGTGGCAACCAGCTTTCATCGATCGAAAAAGTCTCCGTATCGCAAAGGATCACGGAACGCTCGATAACGTTCTGCAGTTCACGGATGTTTCCGGGCCAAGCGTATGACTGAAGCAATTCGAGTGTTTGGTGGCTGACATGTCTGATGTTCTTTCCCGCTTTTCGCGAGTAGCGATCGATAAAATATTCCACCAGCAGAGCAATATCCTCCCTTCGTTCTCGAAGAGGAGGAATCTCAATTGGAAAAACCTGGAGCCGATAAAACAAATCACTACGGAAGGACCCGCTGGACACGGCTGCGTTCAGATCACGATTCGTTGCGGCGATGACACGAACGTCGACCTTAATGGACTGGGTTCCGCCGACCCGCTCGAATTCCCTTTCTTGAAGGACTCGCAACAGTGCAAGTTGCGTGTCAGGAGGCAGGTCGCCCACCTCGTCCAGGAAAATCGTTCCGCCGTCGGCCAGTTCAAAGCGGCCGAGCCGGCGTTGTGTGGCTCCCGTGAAAGCCCCCTTTTCATGGCCAAACAATTCCGACGAAATTAGCGTTGGGGCAAATGCGGCACAGTTCACACTGATGAAAGCGTGTTCCGACCTTTCCGAGCGTTTGTGGACAGCGCGGGCGATGAGCTCCTTGCCAGTCCCGGTCTCCCCCGTAATCAAAACGGTGGCACCCGTTGGAGCGACTTTGGCAGTCTGGGAAAGAACGGCCTTCAGCGGCTTCGAGGTGCCAACAATTTCCTCGAACATCAAAGCCCGGCCAACCTCATCCCGTAGCGCCAAATTCTCGCGGTACAGTTGGTCCTTGAGTTGCTTGATTTCTTCAAACGCAGCTTTCAGCTCATCTTCCGAACGCTTGCGATCGGTTACTTCCATCGAGATGCCCATGAACTCGACGAGTTCTCCCGCTGTGTTTAAGACAGGGTGGCCCACGGTTTGCACCCACTTGATCGTTCCATTAGGCAGCTGAATACGAAACTGCACGTCGTAGCCCGACTTCTCTTGAATTGCGCGCTCGATTGTTCCTTGCCACTTGTCTCGATCCTCCGGATGCACGCGCTGCAGCCGTTCATCCCACCGTGGCATCCCTTGTCTCGGATCAAATCCGTAGATGCGGTACCATTCATCCGAAAGATGCAGCGCGTCACCTCCTGCCACCTGCCAGACCCAACTGCCCATGTGGGCAAGCCGCTGTGCTTCGGCAAGGTAGAACTCGGCGAGTTTGCGTTCTTCGATGTCGAGATTGACACCGATCCAGGTTTGCCTTGAGTAATCCAGTTTCGGATACATGGAGCACAGCTTAGAGGGGTTCGCTTCAGCACTCGGAGGCCCCCCCGGGAAAACTATGTTTTGACTCGCCATAAGTTTGGTTTCGACGTTTCCGAGTTCCGGTAGCTGGACTTGCGACTTGCAGCGACGAACCGGGAACTCTAGATTTTCAGCAGGCTCGAGGCGCGGTCGTATCTCACCGATACGAAGACCGTTATTTGATCTCCCTCTCTATGTCCCCGAACGCATCTAAGGGCCGAGCGCAAATTTCTCAGGAAGAGGCTTTGGAAGTCCTTCAGACAACTCTGAAAAAAGGTGAAAAACACTGAATGGCCCTATAAGCTAACCAGATTCCTATGAGCAACTTGTATTCTTTCGGGCAGTTTGTGCTGGACCCAGGCAGGCGCACACTGTCGCGCGCCGATTTACCCGTTGCTCTGACCCCTAAAGCTTTCGACGTGCTGTTCTTTCTAGCTCAAAACCCCAACCGTTTGGTCACCAAAGAGGAATTGCTGCAAGCCGTGTGGGGCGACACCATCGTGGAAGAGGGGAACCTGACGCAATACATCTCCCATTTACGGAAGGCCCTAGGGGACAACCCGGAAGACACTCGCTTGATCGTGACCATTGCTCGAAAGGGCTACCAGTTCACGGCGGGTGTCACTGTTGGCAAAGCAGCAGACAGCGCAAAACAAGCCGCAGTCCAGGTCCCGACCGGCGAAAGTTCGCTAAACGACACGCAAGCCGTCCTGGCGGGTCCCGCAGGTGAGGCCGTTCCAATAGCGCCAAGGCGCTGGTCGAAAACTGCGCTCGTGCTTGTATCTGCTGTCATTTTGGTGGGCGCGGGTTATATGTCTTGGCGGCACTTTCGGGATATTACACCGCCGAAGTCGCAAAAAATCATGCTTGCCGTATTGCCGTTTGAGAATCTCACTGGCGATCCCAATAAGGAATATCTTGCGGACGGCCTGACCGAGGAAACGATTTCCCAGTTAGGCCGACTAAACCCGGAACAGTTGGGTGTGATCGCTCGAACGTCAGTCATGGGATACAAGCACAAGAACGAACGCCTGGACCAGATTGGGCGCGAACTGTCTGTGCAGTACGTCCTGGAAAACAGCCTCCGCGAGAGCGGAGATCACATACGCCTTACCGCTCAGCTCATTCAAGTGAAGGACCAAACTCACTTGTGGGCACAGGATTACGACTATCCGCTGAAAGACGTTCTCACTATCGAAGACGAGGTGGCCAAGTCTGTTGCGAGGCAAATCCAACTCCGCTTGACTTCGCAACAACAAGCAGACTTGGCACAACCGCGGTCAGTCAATCCGGAAGCCTTCGATGCCTATTTACAGGGCTACTACTTCTATCAGCGCAGGACAGCCAAAGATGTCGACATGGCCGCGAAGTATTACGAACAGGCGGTCCAACTGGACCCTTCCTATGCGCTCGCTTGGGTCGGGTTGTCTCGGGCACACTACTGGCAGGCGAACGCGGGTGTGGTCTCCACTGGAGAGGGTCAGCGGCTTGCGCGGGAAGAGGTTGAGCGTGCCTTAGTGCTCAACCCGAACCTGGCCGCGGCTCATGCTCAAATGGGTCGGCTTAAGCGACAAGTCGACTTCGATTGGGTTGGAGCAAATGTGTCCATCCAGCGGGCGATTACTCTCGAACCTGGAAATCCCGAGTATCTAAAACTGGCGTCTTCCTCGGCAGCCTACCTCGGTCGCTTTGACCAAGCTCTTCAATTGGGCCGCCGAACTGTTGCCTTGGATCCCCTCAATGCGGACAGTTGGGAGACCCTCGGGGAGATTGAGTTTTTTAGTGGGCAGCTAGACCAGGCCGCAGCAGATTGCAAGAAGGCCGCTGAGCTGAACCCGGATGTGGCACCCGGCCCTTTCTACTCCGTCCAAATCTATATCTTGCAGGAGCGGCCTCGGGATGGTTTGCCCGATATCGGGCGAGTACAAATTGATTCCCAACGTGAGGTTCTGTATTCGATTGCGTACTACGCGCTAGGCCGGAAAAAGGAGTCAGACGCCGCATTGCGGGAGTTGATTGGGAAATACCATGGAAGCGATGCGTACGGGATCGCCCTGGTCTATGCTTTCCGGAACCAGTCTGACCAAGCTTTCAAGTGGCTGGACCGCGCTTACACCCAGCGTGATGGCGGTCTAATTGCCACGAAAGTGGATCCTCTACTGAAGAGCTTGCACGACGACCCGCGATATGCCGCGTTCCTGAAAAAACTCAATCTTCCGAATTGACACTCTGTTTGCTGAGACAGTTAGCGTGCCACGCCATTCCGGCCTACCGTTTCGCATTATTGACCAATCTCATATTGTCTACCAGCCGGAAGTTCCTGCGAGCTTGCCCCTATTGAAATTGACAGTCTCTTTCGCAGCGGCACCTAATGCCCCGGGGCATATTGTCGAGGGGATGCCTCGGCAACTCCTTCAGAAAACTCATTTAAGGATGAAAAACTCCGAATCGTCTTATAATCTCATCGCCTTCCTAGGACGAACTTGTACCGTTTTGGCCAGTTTGAGGTGGATTCCGCGAAGCGCACCCTATCTCGCGCCGATTCATCTATCTCTCTTACCCCTAAGGCCTTCGACGTTCTTCTCTTCCTGGTGCAAAACCCAAACCGTCTGGTCACTAAAGAGGAATTGCTGCAAGCGGTGTGGGGCAACACCATCGTGGAAGAGGGGAACCTGACGCAATACATCTCGCATTTGCGCAGGGCGCTGGGTGACAACTCGGAAGACGCGCGCTTGATCGTCACCATTGCTCGAAAGGGATACCAGTTCACGGCCGATGTCACCGTTGCCGAAGCGGCAGACACCGCAAAACAAGCTGCGGATCGAGTCCTGATTACTGAAAGTTTGCGAGCCGAAACGCAACCCTTCCCCGGGCTTCCAGCAAATGCGGCGGCTCCAAAGGCACGCTGGCGCTGGTGGAAAACTGCGCTCGTGCTTGCATCTGCTGTCATTTTGGTGGGTGCGGGCTATATGTCTTGGCGGCACTTTCGGGATATTACACCGCCGAAGCCGCAAAAAATTATGCTTGCCGTACTGCCGTTTGAGAATCTCACTGGCGATCCCAATAAGGAATATCTGGCGGACGGTCTGACCGAGGAGACGATTTCACAATTGGGACGGCTGAACCCGGAACAGTTGGGGGTGATCGCGCGAACTTCCGTGATGGGATACAAGCACAAGGACGAACGGCTGGACCAGATTGGACGCGATCTTTCTGTGCAATACGTATTTGAAAACAGCCTTCGCGAAAGCGGGGACCACATGCGCCTTACCGCTCAACTGATCCAGGTGAAAGACCAAACTCACCTGTGGTCACACGATTACGACTATTCGGCGAAAGACGTTCTTACTGTCGAAGACGACGTAGCCAAGGCTGTGGCGCACGAAATCCGGGTACTTTTGACTTCGAAACAGCAAGCAGAGTTGGCTCAGTCGCACCCTGTTAATCCGGAAGCCTTTGATGCCTACTTGCAGGGGCACTACCACTTTGAACGGGACACTGACAAAGATGCGGACATGGCTGCGAAGTATTTCGAGCGGGCGACTCAGATTGATCCCTCCTATGCTTTGGCTTGGGTCGGATTGTCTCGGGCACGCAACTGGCAGGTCAACATAGGTCTTATTCCCAGTGAAGAAGGTCACCGACGTGCGCGTGAAGCAGTTGAGCGAGCCTTAGCGCTGAACCCGGACCTGGCACAGGCCCACACTCAAATGGGACGGATTAAGCAACAAGTCGACTTCGATTGGGCTGGAGCGGCCGCTTCCTTCCAGCGAGCGGTCGCTCTCGATCCCGGAAATCCCGAGGTTGTAAGGGCGGCCGCTTTGTCGGCAACTATCCTCGGCCGCCTTGACGAAGCTCTTCCATTGTATCGCCGAGCCGTTGACTTGGATCCGCTCAATGCAGATAGTTGGGAGCAGCTTGCAGAGTCCGAGTTTTTCATGGGGCGGCTAGACGAAGCTATAGCGGATTTCAAGAAGGCGCTCGAACTCAACCCCGATGTTGTGGCCGCCCATAAGAACTTGAGCGAAATCTATGTGATACAGGGGCGGCTTCAGCAAGTTTTGCCCGAAATCGAGCTCGTACGCGATGACTCACTACGTGCGTATCTGTATCCGATTGTGTACTACGCGCTTGGTCGAGAAAAGGAGTCGGTTGCCGCATTGAGTCAGTACGTTGCGAAATACCATGCAAATGGTGCGTACCAAATCGCCCAGGTTTGTGCTTTCCGAAACCAGTCCGACGAAGCGTTCGAGTGGCTAGAAGGAGCATATGCCCAACATGACGGCGGTTTGATCTTCACGAAAGTGGACCCCTTGCTGAAGAACTTGCACAACGACCCGCGATTCGCCGCGCTCTTGAAGAAGCTCAACCTGCCGAATTGAAATAAGATTCACCATTGAAAAGTAATTCTTAGGAACCCGGACCCCTCAAGTTCCCGGGATAGGCCTGAAACGATTCTTGTTGATTTTCAGCGACCGTATCTTCGATTCCAACGTGGACCGCGGTATTCCCAACTTGACTGCAGCCCCGTTGGGTCCCGATACGCGCCCACGGGTATCTTTCAGTGCGGCCTCGATCATGCCCTTCTCATGCAGCAAGAGTCTGCGAGGAAGCTCAACTTGCGGTTTCGGTTCTGCTGTCAGCAGCGGCTGTGATAGCCAGTTCTCGTCAATCGAGAACATCTCCGTCTCGCATAGGATCATCGAGCGCTCGATGACGTTCTGCAGTTCGCGGATGTTTCCCGGCCAAGGATAGGACTCAAGCAATTCCAGCGTCTTCTTGTTGACGCGTTTTATCTTTTTGCCAGCTTTTCGAGCATAGCGGTCGATGAAGTATTCGACCAGCAGAGGGATGTCCGCTCGCCGTTCTCGAAGAGAAGGTATTTCAATCGGGAAGACATTCAGCCGATAAAACAAATCCCTCCGGAAAGAGCCAGCGCTGATGCCAGCCTGTAGGTCACGGTTGGTGGCTGCGATCACCCTAACGTCAGCGCGGATTTGACGACTGCTGCCGGTGCGCTCAAACTCGTGCTCCTGTAAAACACGAAGCAGAGCAATCTGGGTCTCGACGGGAACTTCTCCGACTTCGTCGAGGAAAATTGTGCCTCCATTTGCTAGTTCAAACCGGCCTAAGCGCTGCTGAGTCGCGCCAGTAAAGGCGCCCTTCTCGTGCCCAAACAACTCCGAGGCGATCAGATCGCGGGGGATTGCTGCACAGTTCACGCTGACGAAGGGACGTAAGGCCCGATCTGACCGTCGGTGGATGGCGCGTGCAACAAGCTCTTTGCCCGTTCCCGTTTCGCCCGTGATAAGGACCGTAGAATCACTCGGCGCGACTTTGGAGATGAGCGAGAGAACGCTTTTCAAAGCGGGAGATGTTCCAACGATCTCTTCAAACATCGAGGCTTTGTCGATTTCTTCACGCAGGGCGACGTTCTCGCGGCGAAGAGTGTCCTCAGCCTGCTTTCGATCTTCGATGTCCGTTCCGGTAAAATACCAACGTGTAATCAGTCCCTGATCGTCCCGCAATGGGTTAAAACGAGCCAAGAACCAGCGATAATTTCCATCACGTTTGCGCAGTCGCAACTCCATCTCGTCAGCAGCGCCACTTGATAGAGCACGATCCGCATAGGTCTTGAGCCGTTCCGAGTCGTCAGGATGAGCAGAAGCCGCAAAGCTCTTGTGCCGCCATTCGTCGAGACTGATGCCGAGGTAGTCGAGCGCGGTACGGTTTGCATAGAGGCGTTCACGTTTAGGCCCGT
>JBARBE010000209.1:0-6109 GCA_049792735.1 Candidatus Acidiferrum sp. | reverse complement strand
AGGCGCTGATGCGGCTGCATTATTCGCCGGAGCAGACCAGCGAAATCGTTTCTTATATCGACAAGCAAGGAAAAATCGAAGGCGCGCCGTATCTGCGGGCGGAAGATTTGCCGGTGTTCGATTGCTCACTGGCGCCGCTGGGCGGGGGACGCTCGATCAGCTGGACGGGGCACGTGAAGATGATGGCGGCGGCGCAGCCGTTCCTTTCGGGCGCAATCTCGAAGACCATCAACATGCCGGAGGAATCGACGGTCGAGGATATCAGCAACGCGTACATCGAGTCCTGGAAACTGGGGCTGAAGTCCGTGGCGATTTACCGGGACAACTCGAAGCGCTCGCAGCCGCTGAATGCTGGCGGCGCGAAAGAAGAGAAGAAGGCGGAGCCGGCGGCGGCAACGGGAACCGAGCCGATGCAACGCGAACTGTTCGCGCGCGCGGTGCGGGAGAAAATGCCGTACGAACGCGCGTCCGTGACGCACAAGTTCAGCGTGAGCGGGCACGAAGGCTACATCACCGTGGGCATGTACGCCGACGGGCGGCCCGGCGAAATTTTCATCAAGATGTCGAAGGAAGGCTCGACGCTCTCCGGCGTGATGGACGGTTTAGCGTTGACCGTGTCGCTCGGCTTGCAATACGGCGTTCCCCTGAAAGTGTTCGTAGACAAGCTGGTGAATACGCGGTTTGAGCCGTCGGGCATCACGGCGAATCCGAATATCCGGTTTGTTTCGTCCGTGCTGGATTATCTGGCGCGATGGCTCGGCGGGCGATTCATTTCGTCCGACTATTTGAAGTTGAACGGCGAGAGCGCAGTCCCCATGCACACGCCGGCACCGCCCACAGCACCGGCCCCCGCTGTGTTGGCTTCGACCGGGACAAGCTGGACACCAGAGCCGATGAAACTGCGCGACGCGCACGAGGGCGCGCCGACGTGCTCCGAGTGCGGCATGCTGATGGTGCCGAACGGGGCGTGCTACAAGTGCGAAAATTGCGGCAGCACGAGCGGGTGCAGTTGAGGACGTTCGGCAGGGCGAGGGACACGAAACGATGAGCGCGCTCTCTTCCGATGCGGGGCTGGCCGCAAGACTGGCTCCGGAAAAGCCGAAGACACGCGGATTTTTGCACATTGTTCGACACGGCACAGGACCCAGCTCAGTTTATGTGGCGACCTACCACCGCCTGGATGGTGTTGGGGCAACGCCCAAGCCGGCGCTGGCGGAAGGCGCGCAAGCGCTAATCGAACTGCTGGAGCGCATTGGCGTGGACTTCGGGCTCAAGGAAGTCCGCGGAGCGCTGGAAGATATCCTACGGCTCGGCTCAGCCAACTTCCCCGACCTGTGGCTCAGCGACGAGGAGATGCTGGAGAAGGGCCTCGTCGAGAGCTAGGAGCGGCGGCTAAAGAGCGCGGCGGACCATCCATGGTCCTGCGCCGGACTTGCGACGGATCAGACGGATTAAGAGGAAAGTCGACGGAAAGCGACTGCGTTCGGGAAAGAATGCGCCTGCCCTTATTCATAGTGTCAGGGATGTGCCCGGTCTGTACCACCGCGGCTACCCCCTCCCCCCACCCGGATTTTTTGTAACTATTCATTCTAAAGAGTTTTAAGTCCTGCGTTTTGGAAGTGCTCATTCTGAAGACTTTAAAGGCTGGTTTTCCGCAAGTGCGGATTCTAAAAGATTTAGTGACGAGTGGTGAGAGCCTAGTGGCGTGAATCAGGAGAAAAGCAGATCCTTCGCTACGCTCAGGATCACATCCAATGGGACGGAGCAACTCGGCGCGGAGGGCGGCAAAAGAGCGAGGGGAGAGAAGGATGGGGTTGGCGGCGAACATGGGGAACGGTAGCATGAGATTGTATTATTGTCAAGGTACATTACTCTGCGCGATAATTCGAACGTGAGACGGGGAAGTGGAGTGGTTGGAAGGGGTTGGCGGGAATTTGCGAGTTTGGTGAGACGTTGGACTACGAGGAAAAGTCAGAACCCGCACCCTTAACCCCGAAGGGTTGCGGCACCCCCAACGTCAAACCCCAATTGTACGGACTCTACCCACTAATCTCTTCGCCACCCGCCAAGGATGGGCCACACGGAGTTAAGACATGGCACCCGCTGGCTGTCATCGAGTTAGAAAGACAAATCTACTACGCTTCTTAATGGCGATTTAGATATGATACATTTCTCGATTATTGGCGAGAACTGCTTCTAGAGTTTTCTTTCTCGAAAGACGGCACTCTGTAAGGAGGCCTCATGTCGAAATTGCCTTTCGCCGGCGTTCTAGCCGGCATCCTTCTGTGTGTTTGGGGGAGTACTTCCGGGGCAAATTCGTCGGGGGGCAAGAATGGTTGCGCTGGGACGGGGCACTTGTCACCCCCCGTACATACGGCAAAATATCTCCAGGCCCTCACCTCGGGAGGACTAATGCCCAATTGGAGCCAAGGACGGCTCTTGCAAGTGGCCGGACCGTCCGCGCCTGGCACAGTGGATGTCTATGATCGAGAGGGCCAACGATTGTTCCAAGCATTGATCCGGTTTCCGGGCTTATCGGGCGTCATGGTGTTTGAGGCGACACCGCTGGCCTCGGGGCTTTTGGCGTCGGGGCACGCCTATAAGGAGCAACTACTGGTGAACTTCATCGCGAAAACCGATGACTCGGGAACGGTGGCTGAATTGATTCCCACGGGGCAGTTCATGGCCAGTCGAATGTGTGGCCAATCTGATGACACGATTTGGGCCTTCGGGCGCGATTTAACGAAGGAGCGGGAGAATCAATCGTATTTCATGTTACGTCAATACAGTTCGGAAGGAACCCTGTTGCACGGATACTTGTCGCGGGATTCGGTTGCGATTAACACGCACGGGGTGAATTTCGGAGGGGGCCGTACAGGAGCCTATTTGGACTGCGGGGCGAATGTCATATCGCTGTATCTTAACCAGTCCGACGAATTCGTGCAGGTTAATACGACTCAGGAAGGGGTGCAACGCTGGCACATGGATATGACGGTACTGCCAGAAGGGAAGGTGAACGGCCTGGGATTGCTCTCGAACGGTTGTGCTTATGCCAGTTTGCATGCCGAAGTATATGGAAAGTCTGATGCGTGGGGCTTGTACGTGCTGCAGGTGGAAGCGGGAAAAGAACAAGGCTCCTGGATTCCGGTGACCGATACGGTGCATTCGCGCAAGTGGAACGAGGAACCGGCTCCGAATTCATTCTGGAACTTGCGTGGAGCAGAAGGAGATGAGCTTGTAATCAAGCGATACATCTATAGTGGCGAGTTTCAGTGGGTCAGGGTGTACTAGTGTGCAGCGCGACCGCGCAAAGTTCATGGGGAATAGCATCCGAGAAGCGAAGAGCATACCACCACATAGCCGCCGTAATCCAGGTCTGGTTCCAGAAACACTTCAAAATCTCGAGTAGTCATCACTTCCCATCCTAGTCGACCGAAGCGCGCGCAACAAAGGCTAGTGCCGGGATGTCAAAGGCAGAGGCGAGAGAGGTTTCTCCACCTCACACCGATGCGACAGTGCGCGGGGAAAAAGTGAGGAGAGGTCCCTCCACTGCGCGTCAGCAAAAAGCGCTGACGCTCCAGTCGGGATGACCGATTGTGAAAAAAGAAGAGAGGTCCCTCGGCTACGTTCGGGATGATGGAACAAGTATACGAGCAAAAACCGAAAGGCAAAAACCAGACGCAAGAGCCAAGAGCGAAAAACAAGAGCGGGTCTAAAGACCCGCCACTACAGGGTGGCGACGAATTCGCGGATGTCGACTTCCACGCCTGGTCGCAAGGATTCGTTTACGGATTGCAGGAGCGAGCGGGTGACCTCGGCAGTGACGTAATCTTCGCCGCAGTTGCCGCAGATTTGAGCGGGGACTTTGCGCACGACGAGCGCGGCCCCGTTTCGCTCGAGCGTAACCGTTGTAAAGCCAGGGCGAGTTTCGCCGAGTTTGCAGACGACGCATTTCATGGCTTCCTCTTTTCGAAGCCGGGTTGCCATTGCGCTGGGTCCGGGACGTGGGCCACATCTTCCTCGCGGATGTCGCGTTCGGCCATGCGGCGAACCGCGTGCATGCGATAGATGAGCGGCAGTCGGGCGTCAGGCAAGGGAGACTACCTTGAGACTTTCGATGCCGCAGTCGTCGATTACTTTTATGGCGACCCTCTTGTGATCGCCTGACGAAAAAGGTGAGGAGACGGTGCCGCGATATTTTTCGATTTCGATGGGGCGCTTAGCCGATTTGGGGGACGAGGGTTTATTGGGGGACTTTGGATTTGGCACGGTGGCGTGCTCCCAGGGAAAGAAAGAGGAACGGCGGGATTCTACTTGGGAGTGACGCGAAATGTCAGTAACGATGTGGTGCAGAAAGCAAAAAGGCCGTCTTGATTGCTCAAGACGGCCTTTGTATTTTAATCCCGGCGATGACCTACGTTCCCACACAGTTGCCCGTCCAGTATCACCGGCCCGCTGCAAGGCGCGCACAACTTTCTTGCCCTTCAACCGCGGCAGCCGCGTCATGCCGTGATCTGTTGTATTCCGATCAGTTCGAGGGAATCCGCCTCAACATCATCGTCTTCGAGGCAGAGTTCGATCACTTCGCGAACTCGCTTCATCAATGTATCGAGGCTCTTTGCCTGCGTGTGGCAGCCGCGCAGTGCGGGGACTGTGGCGACATAATAGCCGCCTTCGTCCTTTTCAATGAGTGCCGTAAACTTCGGCGGACGATTCATTGGATCTCGCGTAGTCATCACTCCAATCCTGGTCGAGTGAAGCGCGGCCAACAAGAGCTTCGTGACAGAACGAGAAGAGAGGTCCCTCCGCTACGGTCGGGATGACAGATTGAGGAGAAGAGAGGTCCCTCGACTGCGCTCGGGATGACAGATCGAGGAAAAGAGAGGTCCCTCGACTGCGCTCGGGATGACAAATTTGGGGGTTCACTCGAACTGTTTCGCGACATTCCGAATCGCTGCCGTCAGCGCCCTTTGCTCTTTCTCTTATCTTGTCATCCCGACCGGAGCGTCAGCGCCTTTTGCTGATGCGTAGTGGAGGGACCTCTCTTATCAGCGGGGGAAGTCGGCGCTTAGGTCGCGCCAGGTGGGGTTGGCTCGTTCGATCAGGAAGACTTTCTTTTCGCGGCGCCAGCGCTTTAGCTGCTTTTCGCGGGCGATGGCTTCGCGAACGTCGGAGAAGGGCTCAAAATAAACGAGCTTGGTCGTGTTGTATTGGGCGCTGAAGCCGGCGAAGAGTTTTTGTTTGTGCTGCGCGACGCGGGATTCGAGGTGGCTGGTGACGCCGGTGTAGAGGACGCCGGAGGCGCTGGCCATGATATAGATGTGGTAAACCATGGGAAGAATGGTGGAGGGATTATACACGAGAAGAAGGGAAAGAGAGATCCCTCGACAACGCTCGGGATGACAACAAAGCGAGAGGCAAAGAGAGGTCCCTCGACTACGCGTCAGCAAAAGACGCTGACGCTCCGGTCGGGATGACTACCCTAAGAGCTTGAGAGCTAATCTGTCATCCCGACCGTAATGGAGGGACCTCTCATTTTCTTAAACCTTGGCAGAAAAAAGAAAAAGGCCGTCTTGATTGCTCAAGACGGCCTATTGATTTTAATCCCGGCGACGACCTACGTTCCCACACAGTTGCCCGTGCAGTATCATCGGCCCGGCGAGGCTTAACTTCCGTGTTCGGGATGGGAACGGGTGTGACCCTCGCGGTATGATCACCAGGAAACTTTTAAGAAGTCGAAAGTTGAAGGTCGAAAGGACCTGCAAAATCCGACCACGACTGCAAACTTTTTAGCCGTCGCGACCCGAGAACCGCCGGTAAAGATACCGGCGCTTCTGGGCGCTATGGCGACAACAGAAATTGTGCGGCCGCTGAGCGATCGACAATCGTGAGGCCGCGTAAGCGACCTACACATAAGGCTGGCAATTTACAGGTTCGACTCGAAGTCGAACATACTGCGAAAGA
Source organism: Candidatus Acidiferrum sp. (assembly GCA_049792735.1). Classification (GTDB taxonomy): domain Bacteria; phylum Acidobacteriota; class Terriglobia; order Acidiferrales; family UBA7541; genus Acidiferrum. The sequence continues at coordinate 145 of JBARBE010000209.1, read as the reverse complement.
GAAGGCGATCTTCTCTTATTCTCTTTTTATCTGTGGCCCTTGCGGGGCCAAGACGAAATGAGAAAGTTTTATGATTAAGCCGAACGGGCGATTAGTACTGGTCAGCTTCACGCATTGCTGCGCTTCTACCTCCAGCCTATCAAAG
>JBARBE010000208.1:0-6368 GCA_049792735.1 Candidatus Acidiferrum sp. | reverse complement strand
ATCGGAGCAATCTGTCGCGGGCTGACGGTGGCCGTCCGAGATGCTCATCGAATGTTCGTCGTTCCAATCGGAAGGACTTGCGGGCTCGGGTGGGGCTGGGGGGGCAGCAGGAAATGCTGGCATGGCGGCCATCGGCGGCATAGCCGGGGCAGCGGGCGCTTGGGTGAACGGGACGGCTTCTGGTACGGCAGGAACTTGGGGTGTTACCGACGGCGCCGAAGGGGGAGTTGGAGGTGTCGGGGCGTCCTGGGCGACCGCCAGAGAACTTAGGGCATAACAGGCGCAGACCACAGTGGCGACAAGCAGCAAAGAATTGAAGCGCGATTTCATGGACAAACCCTCCCTTGTCACATAGACGCGTAAACGGAGGAACGGTCTGGTCAGCCGGGGGGGAATTTTAGGCAATCGCAAAGGGATAATGTTCTGGATTTAGACAGCCTTGGGTTACAACGACACTGCGAGACTCCCTGTGCTGTGTGCGGTCGGGGGCCCCCCTGGGGTTTTGCAAAAGTGTTCATTCCAAAGGAGGTTAAAGCTCTTTGTTTTGTGTCAGTTTCAAAAATGCTGATTCTGAATGACTTGCGAGGGTCGAGTTGCACTGAAATTGTGCAAGGGGCTGAGATTTCCCCGTAAGCGCTGATAATAAACGGGTTGGAGCGAATAAACGGTCCCCGGAAAGAAAAAACGCCAATCAGGAGATTGGCGTTCCCGGGTTCGGAGCACATTTTTACCTAAAAGAGAATATAAGGCAGAAGTAACTTTTTGTCAAGGGCAAAGTTCAGCAAAAAAAACGCGAGCACCTATCACCGCGGGGAGTCGGACACGGATGAGGGACAGCCAGCTCCGCTCAATTTAGGACAACACCCGCAAATAACGTGGATTGCGCCAGAAAGCCAACGGGCGTAAGTTACCCGGTTAGAAGCCGAGAGCGGGAGGTTCGCTATGAGCAGATCAAGGTGCAAAAAACGGCGAGACAAACTTGCGCCCCAATTTCGGCGCAATCGGGCGAGGGAGGCCGGTTCAAGTGCGGCAGTCACGATATTGTTGGCGGCAACTCTCTTCGGCGGCGCCCTTGCTGGCTGGGCCCAGGTCCCGCCGCAACTGCCTGACGGAAACGGGAAGGAGACCGTGCAAAAGGCTTGTGGTTCGTGCCACGCGCTGTCCACGGTAACAAACGCCGGGCACAACCGAGAGGGGTGGACGTCGGTCGTACACATGATGGTGAACGCTGGGGCACCGGTTCCGAAGGAGCAGATTGCGACGGTGGCGGACTACCTGGCCAAGAATTTTCCGGAGAAGCCGGCGCCTGAGGCGGTCATAATTCCAGGAAGCGTCGAGGTTTCCATTAAAGAGTGGCAGGTGCCGACGCCTGGGTCGCGGCCGCATGATCCGGCGTATGCCCCCGATGGCTCGGTTTGGTATACCGGACAGATGGCCAATGTGCTGGGACGGTTCGACCCCAAGACGCAGCAGTTCAAAGAATACCATTTGAAGACAGCGGATTCCGGTCCGCACGGACTGGTGCCGGACAAGGAAGGGAACATTTGGTTCACCGCAAATTTTAAGGCGTACATCGGGAAGCTCGACCCTAAAACTGGCGATGTGACCGAATACCCGATGCCGGATCCTCAAGCCAAGGATCCGCACACGCTGCTCTTTGCGCCGAACGGAAACATTTATTTTACGGTGCAAGGCGGGAACATGGTCGGCAGGCTGAATCCGAAAACGGGTGAAGTGAAAGTGGTCAGTTCACCGACGGCGAAATCAAACCCTTACGGCATGGTGGTGAATTCAAAGGGCATTCCATTTTTCGTCGAGTTTGGGAGCAACAAGGTGGCCAGCCTCGATCCGGATACGCTGGCGATTCACGAGTATGTGCTGCCGCACGTGGATTCGCGCCCGCGGCGTGTGGCGACCACACCGGACGACGTGCTTTGGTACACGGATTACTCACGCGGCTACCTGGGCCGGCTTGATCCGGCGACCGGCAAAATCAACGAGTGGGCTTCTCCGGGTGGGCCCCGGTCGAGGCCTTACGGCATTACCGCTGTGGGAAACATCATCTGGTACAGCGAATCGAACACCAAGCCGAATACGGTGGTGCGCTTTGACCCTGCAACAGAAAAATTCCAAACGTGGATCATTCCGTCTGGCGGTGGCGTGGTGCGCAACATGGTGCACACGCCCGACGGAAATTTGTGGCTGGCGTGCAGCGGCGTGAACGGGATTGCGTTTGTCGAAGTAAAAGATTCCGCGAAGATGTCTTCGCGAAACTGACGCGGCCGGATCTAGAGTTCACGTCCCTCGAAAATTCAGAAGTCCCAGTCGCAATCCATCATGCCCATGCTGCCGATGGGAGGGCCGTCCGGCGGCTCGACGGGCGGAGTGAGGTCGATCTGCTTGGGATCCTTTTCAAACAGCGCGATTTGGCTCGCGGCGAAGAAGACGTGAGCTTTGTCGGGAATGACCGACGACGTTTCCCCCGGCGCGCCGAGCCAATCTTTCAGTTCGTGCAGCTTGAGAGAAGCGATAGCGCGGACTTCGTCGCTGGCATGGTCGTTAGCTGCGAGGGCCATCAGGTCGTAGAGAGTGACGTTATCGACGGTGTTGGCGATTTCACCGTCGTAGCCCGAGGGATGCGGCGCTTTCCAGGTGGCGTTGAGCACGGCGTCGAACACTTCTCCGAGGCCGGGATTCTCCGTGTTGCGCGCGTGAAACTCGACGAGGCGCGCCGCGCGTTCGGGGTTAAACAGAAATTGCAAAGTATGCTGTGCCGCGGATTCCGCGGGAGCGAGCGCATCGAATGCCGGACTCGTGTGAATTTTGAACAGCTCGCGCCCGCGCGGATATTCCGGCGGACGAGGCGGAATGATCTTTAACAGCGGCTCGGGGAGCGCGAGCACATCCGGTTTTAGCGTGGCGAGCACCGCAGCAAGGGCGCGCCGCTGCTCGGCGGGGGCGACGATCTCCGTGGGAGTCTCTCCGTCGCCGCGCAAGGCGAACGTGTAGTCCATTCCGCCGACCAGCTTGCTGGCAGCTTCTACCTGGTAGCGGTGCAGCATATAGATGGGCGCAAGAACGTCTTCGATGGTGGCGAGCGGAGCGCCTTCGCGAATATTGTTTTCTCCAAAGCGGCGGAGTGCCGCTGCGCGGACTTGCATCAAGCGATTCAGCTCGTCCACCGGATTCGAACCGCTATCCCAAAGATGCGCGACGCTACTGGAAGAACCGGCGGGGCGGGCATCCTGGTCGGTCAGGTAGCGAAGGCCGCTGCTGAAGGCGCGGTCGAGGATTTTGTCGAGCGCGGCGTGCTCGTCGGTACCCGGCGCGAAATCGCTGTATCCCCAGGTGATGGACACTTTGTCCCAAGCGCCGATGCCTTTGGCATAAGCTTCGGAGAGATCGATCGTGCCATCGGCTTTGAGTTTCACGTAAGGTGGCGGGTAATCCATAACCGAAGAGCGGTCAACGGTGCTGGCCGCGTAGTTGTGCATTAGGCCCAGCGTGTGGCCGACTTCATGCGCGGCGAGCTGCCGGAGCCTCGCGAGGGACATGTCCATCATTTCCGGAGAGCCTGCATTGCCCGCGCCGTAGGGAGCAAGCAGGCCTTCGGCGATCAGAAAATCCTGGCGGACGCGAAGCGAGCCGAGCGTGACATGCCCCTTGATGATTTCGCCGGTGCGCGGATCAATGACACCTCCGCCGTAAGACCAGCCGCGCGTGGCGCGATGCACCCACTGGATGACGTTATAGCGCAGATCCATCGGATCGGCGCCTTCGGGCATCAGTTCCACGTGGAACGCGTCCTTGTAACCGGCAGCTTCAAACGCTTGGTTCCACCAGCGCGCGCCTTCGAGAAGCGCGGAGCGAATGGGCTCCGGCGCGCCTCGATCGAGATAGTAAACGATGGGTTTGACTGGTTCGCTTATGGCGGCCTTGGGATCTTTTTTCTCAAGGCGATGGCGGGCGATGTAGCGCTTGACGATGGGCTCGCTTACCGGCGTCGCGTAGTCCATGTACTCGATTCCGAAGAAGCTGCTGCGCGGATCGTAAGCGCGCGGCTTGTAGCCCGGAGGCGGAAGTTGCACGAAGGAATGATGTTCGCGGACGGTGATGGATTCCGGCGAGGGCGTGACCTCGCGCACCCAAGGACCGGGGTCGTCGCCGGAAAAAGTGAGCGTGGCTTCGACTTCCGTGTTGAGCGGAAAATTCTTAGTTCGCCCAAGGTAGATGGCGCAGCGCGAGGGGTCCAGTTTGTAAGAGCCTTGCTTCTCGCGTCGGAGAGTTTCGGGAATGCTGTGAGCATCGCGCAGGAAGAAATCGGTGGCATCGACGAGGACATTGTCGCCTTCTTCGGCGGCCACCGTGAAACCCCACAGCGCCGATTCGGCGAAAGAATCGTGGACGGCGCGGCGCTCGTCCGCGTCGTTGGTCACGGCGCGATATTCGAGATTCTGCTCGATAAGGAGGACTTTGGGCCCACTGCGCTCGAATCGGACGATGGCGGTTTTGCCAAGCTGGCCACGATCCAGCCCGATATCGTTCGAGCCGATTCCTGCGGGGAGACTGCTCTGATAGAGAAAATCCTTGTCCCATTTATCTTTATCGATTTCCAGCCAAAGCTTGCCCTGCTTGGCGTCCCAATAAAGATTGAAGTAGCCCGGCAACTTTTCCGCGCCAGCGGTTTTCTCGGCGATCGTCGGCGTCTTGGCCGCATCGGGACGGGCCGCGGCGGAAATCGAGAGCAGGCACAGAAAACAGAGCGCAAGGCAATAACGAAAAACTTTCAGCATGTTCGGAGCCTCCGAAGGAAAGGAACGTTTTACAACAAAAGACGGCTGGCGCGGAGGAAAATCCACTCTGTTATACTTGGTCGAAATCGCGGGTATCGCAAAACGTGCAAAAGCTTCGCATCTCGATTGTTCAATATTTGAACACGGCGCCGCTGGTTTGGGGTTTCACGAATGGGCCGCTGGCGGGGAAGTACGATTTGTCGTTCACCGTGCCGTCGAAGTGCGCGGAGGCGCTGCGTACCGGCGCGGCCGACATCGCTATCATTCCAGCGATCGAATATCAGCGGATTCCCGGATTGGTCGTTCTGCCAGATCTGGCGATTGCGTCGCAGAATCGAGTGCGCAGCCTGTTGATTGTCGCGAAGAAGCCGATCGAACAAGTGCGCGGTATCGCGCTGGACCGCAGTTCACGCAGCACGCAGGCGTTGACGCGAATTCTGGCGGCGGAACATTGGAAGATTGAACCCGAGTTTTTTGAGGCGGAGCCCAATTTACCGGCGATGCTGGAGAAAGCGGATGCTGCGCTATTGATTGGCGATCCGGCGTTGCGGATTTCAGTCGCAATCGAGAAAAAAAGCGCGATCAGCCCGGAAGGACACGCTGTTTGCCAAGCGGCCACGCTCGGAATCACGGGGCGAGAAATTTTCCATGTATACGACGTGGTCGGAGAGTGGCGCAAATGGAGCAGCCTGCCAGCGGTGATGGCCGTATGGGCCGCTAAGCCGGAGGTTGTTACCTCGGAGGTCCTCGCGGATTTCACAGCTTCACGAACGTTCGGGCTATCTCGGATTGCGGCGATCAGCCAAGAAGCCGCGCGTGAGCTGGATTTGCCGCAGCAGACTCTCGAGTCCTATTTGCGTCACAACATCGACTTCTCCCTGGGAGAAGAGAATCGGCGCGGCCTCGAACGTTATTTTCAAGAAGCCGCGAAATTGGGCTTGATCCCAGGAAATGAGAAGATTGCCTGGGCAAACGCATCGATAGAGGCGGCCCGTGTGTTAGCAAAGTAGGGGCACGGCACGCCGTGCCCGTCCGATCGCTGACATTAGAGTTTAGGCAGGCAGTCCGGTAGAATCTAAAGTTTGAAACGCGAAGGAACGACGTGGGACTGACCAAACAAGAAGCGCTCGAGATGCTGCAATCCGACGACCTCGTGGGCGTCGGCATGGCCGCGCATCAGATGCGGCTGAAGAAGAATGATCCGCGTGTCGTGACGTACCAGATCGACCGCAATATCAACTACACGAATTTCTGCACGGAATATTGTTCTTTCTGTGCGTTTTACAGGCCGCTCGGCGCGAAAGACGGCTACATACTTTCTTTCGAGGACATCTACAAGAAAATCGAAGAGATGCTTGATCTCGGCGGCACAGGTGTTTTGCTGCAAGGCGGGCTGCACCCTGATTTGCAGATCGGCTATTACGAAAACTTGTTGCGCTCGCTGAAGGCGCGCTTCCCGCAAGTGCATCTGCACTGTTTTTCCGCGCCCGAGATTTTGTGCATCGCGGAGGTCAGCGAACTCAGCGTCCGCGAAACCATCCAGCGCCTGATGGATGCCGGGCTACAATCCATCCC